>JANNJZ010000427.1:0-7430 GCA_031396065.1 Pyrinomonadaceae bacterium
AGCCCAGTATAACTTGGGCCTCAGCTTCGACAAGATGGGAAAGCACGATGAGGCGAGCGCCGCCTTCAAGCAGGCCGTAGCACTGGCTCCTGCGAATCCAGCTATCAAGGATTCTCCGACTCTCAAAAAACACCTCGGTGCATAGAGCGGTCGAATAGAGCGTTGATGGGGAGAAGGACTCGGAGGCGCCAACTCGGCGATATCGAGTAGACTCCCGAGAGACAGATAAGGGGGCTTGCTGCCTCGTTGTCCTCGCAAGGGTCTCAACCGAAGAAGGAGGCACATCATGGTCGAAAAGTCATGTGCGAACCCGCGCTGTACCTGTCAGGCAGAACCGGGGAAGGAATTTTGTTCGTCCAATTGCCGAGAAGAGAAATCCAGCGTTCCATGCTCCTGTGCCCACAAGGGATGCGGAGTAAAGCCTTAATAGGTCGAGCCCTCACAGGGCTTACAATATTTCATAGAAGATGAGGTGAGTATGTCGTGGCTACCATACACATGCGGCAGGCGGCCTCATGCACTGTCGTCAGAAAGATGGCCCGGGAAGGTGCCTCGACTTATGGCCATTGCCCTGTTGAGCCTTCTTCCGGCAGTGGCGGTTTCCGCCGTTGGACTTCCGCCGGTCAGGGCGGTGAGCGGTAGTGAGCCAACCTCTGGCAGCCCCACTCAGAAGCTCTTGGAGTCTGGTACACCTTCCGTTCCTCCCTCCCAGATAGATCCGGGTATCCATCATGTTCCGGAGAAACAAGGGGATCCCCGCGCCGCGGTGAAACCACCCAACCTCGATCCGGGCATCTCGACGAATCCTGACGTAGCGCCTCCTGCAGCTAAGAGCGTCAATCCACCCGGAAGTAAACCGCCAGGAAAGCCGAATCTCCGGTAAGGAATGGGGTTGGCCCACACGAGGGGCACTGACCAGCGGTGGAAGTGGGGCAGTGCCCCTCGGATGATTGCATGAACGAGATACTCCTGCCCCCTTTTTTTCTCTTTCCATTTTCTTCTATCGTGTCCGAGAATTTTGGTCGCGTGAGGTGGTCGCAAATTGCGACCACCTCAAACTAACCCCGCCTGATGATGGGCCGCATCCCCATCGAGAGTAAGCTAGCGCCGATGACCTTGGGTAAGCTTCAGGCCCATTTCGTAATGTTCCGCAAGTCCTTCAAAGAGATCTTTCATCGCAGCCTGTACTGGCTTGTCGAAGAGCTTGTCAGGCGCCGGAAGCATTTCCTTGATGCGATCATTGCTCTTATTGGCAGCATTCATCACATCAAGAGCGGGTTTTTGGGTTGCCTTCACCATGTGGCCAAGAACAAGGTCCTCTATGACTGAGGGATTGATTCCCCCCCAATCGAACTTCGGTCGGCGGTCCTTCAGGATTTCCCATGGCCAAAGCTTGCGCTCCCAGATGATTTCCCAAATGCGATCCGTTACCCAGCAGGGTCCGTACTTGAGGGTAAGGTGATGCCGCAGGCTTGCGCCAAGCTCGAACACCGACGCATTTTCTCGATATTCCTGGAATCCAACGCTGTGGAAATGGCTCGCGACGACATCGAGCCAGAAACAGTGCGTTGAATAGCCTGGCGGATTGAGCCAGACTGCCAGGTTTATGTAGTAGCGGCTGATCTTCTGCCAGTCGACCGTGTTGGCCGTCCGGATCTGATTGGTATTGACGTCCATCCAGTGGTGCCAGGTCGAATCGGTTGCGACTCTCCCGACCGCAGCCTGATGACCGTCATACACCGAGATCATAGGGAAACTCGCCCGCGTTGGTTGTGGCCCCTTGTAAAAGTTATAAGGCGGGTCGCCCAAGGTACTGCCATAGGCGATGATCATCGGCAGAGGCTGTGCACCACCCGATGTTGAAGGGGGATATTCCGGCTTTGGCCCGGTGCCATCGAAGTTAAACGTGTTGGCAGCCGGAATGTTGGCCGTCTCCACGCACAGGCCTTCATGGGCATGGTCTGGCATGACATTGATCGGCCCCAGAATCGGATGGCACAGGACGGGATGCGGACGTTTGAGGAAGCGGAACGGCCAAAAGGCCCGCTGCCACGCAACCCACTGGATCGGTTGAACGACAAGATCGCCCTGATGCGCGGTATTCTCAAGGTCACCCGGACCGCCTGGCGCACCGGGTTCATAGACCGGTGATGGTGGACGTAGTGTGTCAATGCGATTGGGCGTGAATTGAGGAGGAACACCGTCGGCATTGGTCCAGCGCCGCATGGTGCCGAGGCGTGGGATACGCCGACACATTGAGGCACCCAGGAAATGGTGGTCACCGGTTCCGAACAATCCACCCTTGCGTTCGTCCATCCATTTGGCAAGCTTTGTAAGTTCCGGGTTGCTCGCTGGAAATGCGGAGGCCGTATCAATTTCGGCGTCATTCGCACTACCCGAGTTGCTGGGCTTGAATCCAAAACACCAGATTTGTTCGTACTTGTCGACCACATATATGCCGCCCGACTGCATGTCGAAGCGGAAACCACGGTATGTGGGATCATAGGGGCCCGGTGAGGCAGTAACGGTCTGTGGGTCGCCATTGCGTAGCGCGATATCCACATTGAATCGCATGCAACCAACCCTGGCACCCCGGATGAGTTCGATAACACGGGCAACGCCAAAATCATCCACTGGGTCAGTTGAGATGTTCGTATCGACCACAACCAATATATTGACCCGATTGTGCAGCGGCCAAAGTTTGATCCAGTCTATGAAAGGCCGGCGGAATTCCGGGTTAATCTCAAAATCCACGATAAGCTCTTTCGGAATTGGCATAGTCATTCTCCTTCAATTGTGACAGCGGTTTATTGTAGATACCCTCTCCGATGAAGGCCGTCGCCCGACGGAAAATGTTTCCGGCATCTTTCGTTCCTCCACTCCAAGAAGTTTTCCGGCGAGCAGGCCTGCTGATGATTAGATAAGCAAACTTCGAGCCTCAACGTATTACGTCGTATTGCGTCCGTGAATCCCCCGATTGGTTGGTATTTTGATGCGCTTGAACAATTTGCGATATTGTTGCGAGTATCAATTAGGATTCAGAGTGTATTCATTCGGATTCAAAATTCACTGACTGATGGAAGAGAAGGGGGAGAAAAAGGGGACAGGCTACTTTATCTTGCCACGCAGCTTCTAATTCGTATACCGTAGCTCACCATGCCTCGAATTCCACGTGGCCAAGTGACCGGACATACCTACCATGTTCTCAATCGAGGGAACGGTGGGGTGACCGTCTTTCATAAAGACGGGGACTACGCCGCCTTTCTAGATTTACTCGCGACAGCCAAGAGCAAGTTTTCCGTCAAAGTGTTCGGGGTCTGTCTGATGCCAAATCACTTTCATCTGGTGCTACAACCGACGACCGAAACAACACTCAGCCCCTTCATGCAATGGTGGATGACGAGTCACGTTCGGCGGTATCACCAACACTATCGGAGTCACGGGCACGTATGGCAGGGGAGGTTTAAGAGTTTCCCCATTCAGCAGGACGGCCACCTGCTCACTGCTATCCGCTATGTTCTTCGCAATCCAGTTCGAGCTGGCCTAGTGGAACACGCGATGGACTGGCCGTGGTCGAGTCTACGATTCCCGCATCTCAGTGACCCAGTACCATGCGAAACACCGAGCGACGGGCTTCAGTGGATCGATCAGCCGCTGTTCGATCATGAACTCACGACCATGCGGACCTGCGTGAACCGGCAACAGCCATTCGGAGCAGAAGACTGGCAAGTAACCATCGCGGCTACACTCGGCCTAGAGTCGACGTTGAGAAGACGAGGCCGACCCCGGAACCTCCCTAAAAAGTAGCCTGTCCCATTTTCTTGTCCACTGAGTTGGCTCATTCACCAGCTGGGGCAGATGGGAAAGTGTTGTTTCTTAACTAAGCTTCAACGGAGCGAAGTAGTATTTGAAGTGAAGAGGAAGTGTGAACGATGCCAGAGAAGCCAATCTTATATCATGAAGTTGACGGTATATTAGTTACCCCTCTGCCCCTTAACCAAACGAAGGGGTTCCGGCCCGGCATCGTCGAATGGCTGACGTTCGTACATGAGCACTTTTCGGTGGTATGGTTATCGACTCGACCTCCCCGTGAAGTCTTCTTCATTCTCGATACAATATGGGGCAATCAATTCAGGGAATACAGAATGAAGAATTCGCCGTATATTAATCCCGAGTGTGAAGACTGGAAGCCGTTCAACAGCAAAGAGGACTACTTATCCGCGAATCGGGCCAAGCAAGCCGGCGTTCAGTGGTTCTGGATTGATGATCAGATCCCATCAGAAAAGCGATTGGATCAGTTAGGCTTAGAGCCTTGGCGCTGCTTGAGAGTCAATCCAATAGACAGACTGGTTAAGATCCAAGGCCGGTTGAGTCAGCTTCTAACTAAATCCAGTTGAAAAAGCCGTCAGAAGCTACAGTGGATTGCGGGTTCCTGCTACAGCGCGAGAACTTTCTAGCCAGATCATTCCACTTCATCACATAGCGCGTACACAACAACAGCGGAGCCGGTTTCGCGAGGCCACTACGCGAAGAGTTCACGATCACGAATTTTCCGAGTATCTGAATAAGCCTCGGCCCACCAGGGTTTCTCCCCCGGCTTCCGTGGAGGCCTGGCTAAATTGAGTTTCCTCTTGTCGTGTTTCGCTTTCAGCTGAGTTACCCTGAAATGATAGTGGTCGAAAATTCGCAAGGCTTCAATGACATAGGAAACCGCGATCCGGCGGTCGCGGATGAGCAACAGGTTTTCCCCATTCAATGTGTCGGCGGGAATGGAGAAGTTGTACGAACCGAGGTATACCCGGGCGGTCGGCTTGTCGAAGTCGATGACGAGAAATTTGTGGTGCATCCGGTTACCTCCACCTCCCGCTGGCTCAGATTTGAAGGGTTCAGGGACGTTTTTCTTGGTGAGGGCGGAAGGAAAGACCGGTGAAACATTGCCGTCTGGCTTCTGCAGGTCGATACCGCCGACTTTCCTGTCGGAAATGCCGTAAACGAAAATCTTCTTGTCCTTCGATACCTTCTTGATCGCGTTCAGCATAACACCGGGAGTCTGGTAGAGAAATGCCAGCGAATAAAATAAACACGATGCTGTCTGTTTGCCGATGTCGTCGGCGATCGATTGCAGAAGCGCATTCGACTTTGAGTGCGGTGAGAAAGCCACTTTGGCGTTAATCCCGGAGAAGCCGAGGTTGGTCCATTTTGCAGAGGCGGTATTTCCGAACGTCGACGGCGTTCCATTGTTCCAGTAATCGTCGAACGCTGTGAGAAACGGTTGGATCGCGCTCTTGCCACGCAGGATCATCGCGTTGTTCGATTGCACGAAGAATCCACGCCAGGTGAAGTTGGTTGAGCCGCACACAACTTTTTTCCCCTTCGGGCCATCGACCACGATGGTTTTGTTGTGCTGTAACTTGCCCATATGCTGCCGCTTGACGTTAATCTTTCCGGCAGAGGCTGCGAGTCGCTTCTCGGCTAAGGTCTCTCCAGAGTGCGGCTTGCCATGCGCACCATCGTTGTCAATGATCACCTTGAGGCGAGAGCCCAGCTTTACAAGACGCGATACCACATCGGGCTCGCTCAGGTCATAGGCCACCACGCGGACTTGAGCTTTCTTGTCGGCAATGGCCTCGTCGAGCACTTCCAGGATGGCATGTCGTGCCTCGAATCCCATCCAGGACAAGGCTTCCTTGGCCTTGGGATGACTCGGAACAAACGTGAGTCCGGCATCTGCTTTTTTCGGCAACAGTGTCGAGATCGGTGCGACAGACTCGTATCGATCGACGAAGGCCTGAGACGACACGAAGCCCCGAGTAAAGGTGACATTGATCTGCCCCGGATAGGTCTCGCGCCGAAGCTCGATGGCAGCTTCCTGCGCCTCGCCATAACTCAGCTCGTCTTGGTTGTTCATGAAGACCGGGATGACTCTATAGACAAACTTTCCGGAAAGTTCTGCATTGCGAGGGAAATGTACCCAACGGAATTTCTGAATCGGCGAGAGGGTAGTTGACAAACTGTTCGGATTGACCGACCCATCAGAGCCAGGAAAACTCAGCCGGTTCTTCAAAGGAAAGAGTTTTTGTCCGCCAGGTTCCTTGTATGCGATAGCGAAGCCGACGAAGTCCTGGGGTGGCTTGCCGTGCTTCCAATTCATTGCTACGAGGGTCATACCGTCTCCGCGATGAAGTTTTAGCGTGAAGAGCGCATCCGGATTTGTTCCACTAATCTGAAATTCGTTATCCATAGTTGGTCTCTCCAGTGAAATGCATGTGATTAGAGGATGCAACTATCGATCCGTGATGGGAAGGATGAACAGAACAGGTAGATGCATGCGGAAAATACGCCTTTGCATCTCGAATCGGCGAAATTCCTACCTAGGAGCGAATCAATTTAGATCCAAGCCTGAATACATTTTGATACTCAGCGCAAAGCGGAGGCTTAAATACGTGATTGCTATTTGCAGTGACCCACAATCCGGAATGGTTTCTGACGCTTTGTTTCATCCCAAATCGACAAAAAAGAAGCCGCGTGAACAAGATCCCCGCCACGATTCAGAGGCAGTCTAGCTGGTGCGCGGGTCTGTTTGGTCTCTCTCGTTCGTCTAACCAAACAAACGGGACAAACCAAAGAAACCAGATGAACCAGATCCCCGCCACGCGTCGGGAAACGGTTCCTGACACCGTTTTCTTCTTCCCATTCGGAGCAGAAGACTGGCAAGTAACCATCGCGGCTATACTCGGCCTAGAGTCGACGTTGAGAAGACGAGGCCGACCCCGGAACCTCCCTAAAAAGTAGCCTGTCCCCTTTTCTTTCCCCCTACGACCGACGTCAGCGGACGTGCGCACTCACCTTGTCGAAGAGGGCCTTCGCCTGATTGGTGGTAAGCGCCTTGGTCGGACTCAAGAACGTGATTGAAAGGCCATGGCCCCTCACCCCACCAGAACAGCATGACATCGGCATGCCGTCCTTGGCAGAGGTTGGGGGTGTAAAGGTCGAGCACCAGGCAAGGGGAAAATCTTTTGATTCCTCCTTGTAGTTCGCCTTTCTGAGGCCGTCGGTTCCCACGTTGTTCTTGGACATCTTGATCAGCTGGGCGATCTCTTCATCGGTGATGGGTCCTAGAAACCAACTGATGCTGATTTGGCCTGTGTGGGTAGGGACGCTGAACAGGCAGCCGGACACCTTGATGATCCTGTTCGGACCTGTCGGAATGTCATCAAACTGTAGCGGCTGGCTCACGCCAATTTTCCCACCGGTGACACTCTCGCTATCGCTCGATGTCAGCAGAGTGCAAGCGGATCTTTCTTCCGCGGAGGCTGGTGAGACGAGCGCGACAATCAGAAACAAGGCGAAGCTGAGAAGTAGCATTGATGCCTCCTCGGTGTAAAGCGAGGAACTAGTGGTCGTCCTCCTTATCAGTCGGTTGGCAGTAT
>JANNJZ010000464.1:0-9162 GCA_031396065.1 Pyrinomonadaceae bacterium
GCGGGCTGCCCGCGTGGGGATCGTGGGTTGGACTCTAAGCGCCCGCATGGGATGAAACGCTTGCTGCCCGATAGACCGGTGCTGCCGCAAGGGTGGTACCTCATTGACTCCCGAACATCTTTTTTCCAAAACTCTTACGGAAAGCTACCGGCGCCCGAGTGGTGATTACGGGTGGCAACTCCACAACAGCTCCGGCATTCTGCCGAGGGCAATCCAGACGTTGGACAAGGAACAATCATGTCAAGCCCAATGGTGAAAATTAACTCGGGGCAATCCTCATGGCTTGCTTATTATCAACCGAAATCCCATGCCACCCTGCGGTTATTTTGCTTCCCCTATGCCGGTGGTTCAGCCTTAGTCTTCAACAAATGGCGGGATCGTCTTCCGTCATTTGTCGAAGTCTGTCCGGTGCAACTCCCCGGTCGCGGCAATCGCCTGCATACGCCGGCTTTTACAAATCTTCACGCGTTGGTGAAAGCCACTGCCGACGCCCTGCTGCCATACTTCGACATGCCATTCGCTTTCTTCGGTCACAGCATGGGGGCATCGATCAGCTTCGAACTCGCTCGCCTGCTGCGCCGACAGGGTCGCAGCTTGCCTCGCCATCTCTATATTTCGGGCCGCCGTGCCCCGCACATTCTTGATCGAGAGCCGCCCCTCTATGATCTTTCTGAGACCGCCTTAGTTGAAGAACTGCGTCGCCTCAACGGAACTCCGAAGGAGGTGCTCGATCACCCCGAGTTGATGCAGATGATGCTTCCTCTCCTGAGGGCGGACTTCTCAGTTGCGGAGACCTACATCTGCGAGCCCGAGGAGCCGCTGGACATGCCCATCACGGTGTTTGGTGGATTGGCCGACGAGGATATCGTGCGCGATGACCTGGAGGGATGGCGGCAACACTCGACGGCCTCGTTCAAATTGCGGATGTTGGAAGGCGATCATTTCTTCCTTAATACCTCGCAACCAATTCTGCTTCGACTGCTCTTCAAGGAACTGCACAGCCTGGTAGGGAGCAGCGATAAAATTGACACGCCTGCGGCCTTTCCACCCTTCAAGGATTTTCGGCGCGTGCCCCGAATAGTTTGAAACCCCACCACCTTGTCTGAGCCTGTCTATTCGAAACCTGAAAAAGATCGTTCATCGAATGATCCTAAACGTCGGAGGATTGATTTATGAATAACGGAGAAGTATTCCTGAAGCAAAATGTAATCATGGAGCCTCTATTCAACCAGTGGTATGCATGGCCGTATCTGATTTCGCCTGCACCGGCGGCAATGTATGTTGCCCACCAGCATGTGAAGTTGATGCACTCGTTCATATCTGCTCCACACATTCACGTCGCGGCCCTTGAGAACCCCGCGATGATCGGCGGCCCTTTCATCAACTACGATGCCGGCAAGACCGGAGTAATTAGGGAACTGCTGGAAAAGACCATGGCTGAACAGTCGGACCTGCTGGCGCTAGCCGATGCGATCCGGACCCTTGACGAGATGCTCGCGAACGAAGCCAGCGGTTATTCCCTTGAACCCTTGTATCAGAAAGTACCGGATATTTTGAAGGGTTACGTAGAGCTGACTTATGACGTGCACAACAACCCTTCGTTTCGATTGATAGAAGCGTTGCTTTACAAGAGCCCCTATTACAACCAGGCATCGCAAAGCATCATGTTGTCAGTGGCAGACAGCGACGATCGTTCTTTCGTTTTCAGTACGCCCAGATTGGCAAAGCCGGAAGCTCTCATTCTCAAACTGCCTTTTAATGATGTCCGTCTTGACGAACTTTCTAAAATGAAAGACACCCCGCAACCGTTCGATCTGATCAAGGAATTGCTTCAGGTGAAAGATGAAGACGTCGAACTGTTTTCGTCCTTCTTTACCAAAGAAAACCCCGTATCGCGCTCCGGCTACAAAGGTGACGACATCAGAATTCGCTACTTTGGCCACGCCTGTATCTTGATCGAGACGAGCGAAGTGAGCATCCTGGTTGACCCGGTTATTAGCTATGCTTACGAAAACGGCACGACGCGTTATCTCTATTCTGATTTGCCCGAGAGCGTAGACTATCTGGTGATTACACATAATCACCAGGACCACTGTATGTTCGAGACGCTTTTACAACTGCGTCATAAGGTCAAAAACGTAATCGTCCCCAGGAATAACGGTGGCGGGTTGATCGACCCCTCGTTGAAATTGATTCTGCAAAGCATCGGCTTCAAGAACGTTATAGAAATCGACGAACTGGATCCTTTAGAGATAGATGGTGGCAAAATCATCGGGTTGCCATTCTTCGGCGAGCACGCAGATCTGAATATCAGAACCAAGATGGCCTACTTCATAAATCTAAAGGGACGTTCCATACTTTGCGCTGCCGACTCAAACAACATCGAGCCGAGACTTTACCAGCGTGTCCACGAATGGTTGGGCGATATCGATGCACTCTTTATCGGCATGGAGTGCAACGGCGCGCCGATGAGTTGGCTGTATGGCCCGTTGCTGACCAGTCCATTAACAAGGAAGATGGACCAATCGAGAAGGTTCGACGGCTCGAATTATGAAAAAGCCAGGGACATAGTCGACCGCTTTAACCCCACGAAAGTTTACGTTTATGCGATGGGGCAAGAGCCCTGGTTAACTTTTCTCACCTCTATTAAATATACGTCCGATTCCCGCCCAATCGTCGAGTCGGATAAGCTGGTCGAATATTGCACCAGCCGGGATATCACTTCTGAGAGGCTCTTCTGCCAAAAGGAGATCTTTTTAGTAGCGAATGCCCTCGATGCTCCGAGCCACGATCGAGGCCTGGGCTTGACAGGTGGTTTCTTCGAGCCAATCCCTGCTGAGTCTATCGACTCAGGCGCATCAATGTCTCCGGTCTCCCAATCGTAGTTGGACCCGGCGGCGGGTGAGCCTGATTACAGAACCCAGCGCGGTAGCGCGGAATCCTGGAGGGATGCAGTTAGAGTTCAAAGTTTTGGTTTGCTTGGCAAAACCGCAGCCTAAAGGCTGAACTCTGAACTACCCGCCTCCAACTGCATCAGTACGAAATCCTATCGATTAGTAGCTTGTCGAAAACAGGCGTACAGTAGTCTCCTCAATTCCTTTCCTCTGGATCCCCAAGAACCGCGGAATAAATATGAAAGAAATAAATAGGTCCAGCCTGGTTCAGGCGGTCAGGATCAAAGTGCGTTCCAGGAGGGTTGGCCCGCTGGCGATGCTGGTGTGCTTTATCTCGGTAGTTACGGGCGTTAGCTTTTTGTTCGATGGCAATTTGCGCGTAAGGGCCGCGCCACAAGGGCAAAACGGTGTGGAAAAGTCACCCCGACCTGTGATGAATTCTCTTCGCTTCGCCTCATTTGGGCTTGTGGCCGCTAAATCCGGCTCGCCAGAAGATCACCTCTGGCGTGAAAACCCGCGCCTTGGCGTCGGGAAAAGCATTGCCGAGAGCGGTGACATCCCAAAGTTTCACCGGGCGCTGATCCTCAATGAGGCTGCACAGAGGGAGGTGCTTCGTCATGCCCCGATGGAGTTCAGTAAAGCCGCCAGACAAACTCAAGTAATCATGACGTTGCCGATGCCGGATGGGACATTTGCCCGGTTTCGCGTTGAGGAATCGCCCGTGATGGCGCCCCTGCTCGCCGCGCGCTTTCCAGCGATCAAGACCTATCGTGGTCGCGGTCTCGATGATCCAACCGCAACTACGCGCTTCGATGTGACGCCCGCGGGCTTTCACGCTATCGTGCTCTCAGCGCGGGGGACAGTCATTATTGAGCCTGACGCGCGCGACCGGGCCGGCAAGTATGTTAGCTATGACCACCGTGATGCACTGCTAGAGGCGGGCTCATCTAGTTGTCTTCTCTACGGCACCGAGCAGTCATTGGCCAAAACGCAAACTAAACGATCCACCGAGAGTGGGAATACGCCTTTGGATGTCACGGTCGGAGGAACGCTCCGCACTTACCGTCTGGCGCTCGCGGCGACCGCTGAATTCACTCAAGTCTACGGTGGCGGCACAGTTGCCGGAGCCTTGAGCGCGATGACCACGGCGATCAATGGCGTTAACGCCATTTACGAGCGCGACCTCGGGATCCACCTAACGTTGATTGCTAACGAGACATCCATCATCTTTACGAACACCTCGACGGACGGCTACACGAGCGACGATGCCAACGCGCTAATACTTCAGAATCAGTCAATTCTTGCTAGCAGAATCGGCTCGGCTAACTATGACGTCGGCATGGTCCTTGATGGTCATGTCTACGCTTACCAGCCTGGGCGTTTCATATTCCAGGGAGCGGGCCAGCCTCAAAGCGTGTGTGCCACCACCCAGAAAGGCAAAGGCGTCTCAATATTCCGATCCACTGAGCCGTCCTCGGTCAGGGCCATCTACGTTCTCGCTCATGAGTTCGGCCATATGTTCGGAGCGCTGCACACGTTTAACGGCACTACTTTAGACTGTGGTCCCAGTCGTTTTGCTCAAACTGCATATGAACCGGGAAGTGGCTCGACCATTATGGCTAACCGCGGCGGCTTCCTACCCAACGGTATTTATTGGAACCTTTGTGGTGCGGAGGAAGTGGTTTCTACGGACACTTACTTCCATAGCGCGAGCATCGAGGAGATCGTCAACTTCATTACATTTGGCGGCGGCAGCTTCTGCCCCTCGTTAACGAACACGGGAAATAGTCCACCAAACGTTAACGCGGGAGCCGATTACACGATCCCCGCTAACACACCCTTCGCCCTAACCGCGACTGGCAGCGATCCCGAAGCGGACGCTCTCACCTATTGTTGGGAAGAGTTTGATCTCGGCGCTCCAGGTCCTCCGAACACCGACAACGGCAACCGACCAATCTTCCGCTCGTTCGCTCCCGTGCCAAGTCCTGTGCGAACCTTTCCGCAGTTGCCGGATATTTTGTCCGGCATCGCAACCTTCGGCGAGTCGCTACCCGCGACAACTCGCAGCATGAACTTTCGGGTAACGGTGCGCGACAATCATGCGGGCGGGGGAGGCGTGAACACCAGCGCGATGCACGTGAACGTGAGCGCAGGGAGCGGTCCGTTTGTTGTCACGCAACCAGGTTCTTCGACAACGTGGCTCGCCGGTTCAACGCAAACCGTTACTTGGAACGTTGCTAATACATCAGGCGCGCCGGTTAATTGCGGAAACGTTCGCATTCTGCTCTCCATCGATGGAGGTAGCAGTTTCCCGTTTACCCTGGCATCCACTAAGCCAAATACCGGTTCGGCTACGATAACCGTTCCAAACGCACCAACTTCCACGGCCCGCGTGAAGGTTGAAGCCATCGACAACATCTTCTTCAGCATTTCGCTTCCTAACTTCGCTATTACACCAAACAGTACTGGTGCTCCGGTACTGCTCACCGAAGTAAACACGAACCGGGCCGTCGCGTTAGACTCCGTCTGGTTTATGCGAGATCCTTTCAGCCTCGCTACCGCAAACAATTTCAGCTTCGATCAGCGCACGCGGATCATAGTTTTCGCCACTGGGCTGGAGTTGATGCCAGGCGAAAACGATACCGTTGTTACCGCTCAAGCAGAATGGGTTGGTCACGGGATATATCCGCTGACGGTCGAGTTTGTCAGTAAAGTTACCAACTTCGATTGGTTGACCCAGGTGACTGTCAGACTACCGAACGAACTTGTTAATGCTGGGGATGTTTTGTTAAGCGTCAGTTTGCGTGGCGCAGCCAGCAACAAAGTGATCGCAAACGTAAGATGAGTTTGCATGCTGATCGGAACGCTAAGATTCGCATGATTCAGCAGCGCAAGAAGCGCGCTGCCTACCAGGCCGGTTGAGTTATCCCTCAAAACTCGATCGTGTCTAACCCGCCTTCCCAACCTCGAGCTCCCGAAACTTGAGAAACTAGCCTGGTTCCGATCGATGGGCCGCTGATCGTTTCCGCCGGTTTAAGCGGTTCGCAATTCTTACTACCAGAAAGAGAGTGCCTACATGAGAAAAATGTTGTTATCAGTTCTTATCCTCTCCGCGTATTTGACAGGTTCCATCGTCCAAACGCGGGCAAGCACGTTTAGCGAGTCACGGTACGACGGACGTTACCAGACCCAGCAGAAAGGCCAACAAGAAAAGCGGATCAAACTGCGTGGTCGGGTGGTTGATGCGCGTACCGGAGAGCCAATGGCCAAAGTGAGGGTTATCGCTAGCGGCGTTGACAAATTTACGACCACCGACGCGAAGGGTGAATTCACTCTCGAAGACCTTTCAACCGGTCAATTGGATCTTTATATCACCACTGTAAGCTACGGCCTCGTTAAGAAAACAATCAAGCTCACGGACGGAGAGAATCGCGGTTTTGTGTTTGCGCTCAATGAAGACGCCGCCGCTTTAACCGAGAGCGTCACGGTCACGGCAGCAGCTTTTGACACTGCCCAAACTAACGTTGCTTCGGAACAAACGCTTAGCAAGCGCGAACTCCAGTCGCTTTCTACGGTTCTTCTTGGGGATCCTGTTCGCGCGGCTCAGGCGCTGCCGGGGGCGACCACTAACGACGACTTTCGCAGCGAGTTTGCCGTGCGCGGTGCTGGGTTTGATCGCGTTGGACTCTACCTGGACGGGGTTTTGACTGAGAATTTCGTGCACTCGGTCCAGGGTGGATACATCGATACTGGTTCGCTCTCGGTAATCAACGCCGACACAGTTAGCAGTTTGTCGCTGATGAGCGGGGCATTCCCCGCAAAGTTTGGTGACCGTACGGGCGGGATACTCGATATCGAAACGCGAGACGGTAATCGGGTGAAACCTGCGGGTCGCATATCAGCGAGCTTGAGCGGTTTGTCTGGAGTAGTGGATGGTCCATTTGCTGGTGGTCGCGGCACATATCTGTTCGCCGGCCGAAAAAGCTATGTTGGTTATCTGCTAAAAAGAATTAACGATCAAAACGAGATCACAGATAATCCGCCCATACTTAACTTCTCAGACCTTCAAGGAAAAGTGCTTTACGATTTGTCGACACGGAATCAGGTTGGTATGTCGATCATCGTCGGGGCGTTTGGGTACGATCGCAATCGTGATCGAAATCAGTTGGGAATAAACACTGTCTTGCTCGGCAAATCTCGCAACCTTCTTTTCAATGCACACTGGAGCCATACACCGAATTCGCGGGTCTTCTGGCAGACACGACTCTTTGGTCTGCGAACAAACTTCAAAAACAATAACCGGAATGACACTACCTTGCTGGATGGTCTGCGCACCCAATATGGCCTGCGTAGCGATGTCAACTTTATTTCCAGGCATGGGCATAGAGTAGAGGCAGGTCTTTACATCCGCTCGCAACGTGTCAATAGCTTTAACCAGTTTTTCGACTTCTTCTCCGGAACGCTGCGCGATTTGGGCAGCTTCAATCGGCAGGGTACGGAGCAGTCTTACTACGCTCAAGATACCTGGAGCAGCGAAAGACTTGGCGTAAGCCTCACCGGCGGCGGGCGCCTTGAACGCAGCACTGCAACTGGCGAGACGAAGTTTTCTCCGCGTGGAGCGTTTCAGTGGTCCATAGATAAGGACTGGAAAGTCCGCGCAGCCGCAGGCCGCTATTATCAGTTTCCCGACTTTAACCAGATGTATGGGCGCCTCGGAAATCCGCACCTGCGGTCAGCCAGAGCGACTCATTACAATGCGAGCGTTGAGCGCCGCTTTAGCGATAGGATGCGGCTGCTGGTTGAGGTGTATGACCGCGAAGACGATAGGCTTGCCTTTAGCCTTTCGGAGCCGCGGCTGGCAGGAAATGTCCTGACTTTTACGGAGTTTCCGTTTCAAAACTCTTTGCATGGGCATGCACGCGGAATCGAAGTGACATTGCAGCGCCGCAGCGCCAACAAACTTACAGGTTGGGTCTCATACGCTTATTCGCGAACGAAACTCGCAGATCCTCAGTCGGGCTTGAGCTTTGTTAGTGACTTCGATCAGCGACACACGGTGAACGTTTACGGCAGTTACCGTTTCAATGAAACATGGAACCTTAGCAGCGAGTGGCGCTACGGAAGCGGCCAGCCGGTGCCAGGTTTCTTCCGCCAGATTGGGACCCAGCCAGGCCAGGGCTACTTTCTCTCGAACCTGCGCAACACCGTTCGTTTGCCGGCATATAGTCGCGCCGATGTCAGGCTTAACAAAGCGTTCCTATTCAACGACTGGAAGTTGACTCTCAATGGAGAAATCATAAATGCGACCAACCGCACCAACCTCCGTTACGCAGGTTTTGATGGGTATGGCATTGACGGCCGCGTCTTCGGACAACTGGATAGGGTGCTTCCGATCCTTCCTTCGGCGGGCGTAGTGGTAGAGTTTTAGATGTAGCATTATCGGAGAACAGTTCCGGCATTCCTGGGTAGTGGGTTATTAAGAGGTCTTAATAGCCCACTACCCATTTTTGTAGGCGTCTACTTTGGCGAAATCTTGGCAGAGATTCGCAGACTTCGCAGGGAAGTTGGAACGAATACGAGGCACATGAAGTGGCTGCGCACGGCCCTGACACGGTGAGGGTCTGGGGTTGACATCCCCCACGGGCCTACCATTTTGTTTTTGACGGAAACGGTTGATGTCGCTTATCGCTCATCGTCGCTAGAGACGCGATCAAACTTGATGTCGCATCCGAGTCACATTAAAAAGCAATAAAAGCGCGATAAGCACTTTAAGCCAAACAGAAAGTGTCGCATTTGCTGACGTTCTTATAAATCAGGTGAAAAGTGCCGTAAAACACGGGGTAGGGCGTTTCCCCCCTTCGGCAAATCAACTTCGATAACTGCGATTCAGACAATGACTTGCAGACTGGTGCTGAAGGTTGATCTTGACAGCAGCACCCAAAATGAAACCAAGCCTTCTTATTTGGTTCGCTTCGACTGCAGAAACAACCCATCTGCGCTTCATGTCTATAGTTTGTCAGGTTGAGTCCCGCCGCTTCACACCGTCGGGATTGTGCCGCGATCGATCACGTACTCGCCTCCAGTGATCGACGATCAAATCGGACTAAAGCCCGCCTCTCGTGAAGGCGGCGTATACCACGGTTATAAACCGCATTATAATGCCTCACGGCTCCTAGAGATTGCGGTGTGGGTCGGTATGGAGGTGAAAGAATGAGTGTCTTAAAGGTGACAACCGTTGGAAATTCCGTTGGTGTTATTTTGCCCAAGG
>JANNJZ010000490.1:0-29769 GCA_031396065.1 Pyrinomonadaceae bacterium
TGACTCATCACTCATCACTCCTGATCACTTACTTATGGGCACCACTGGAGGCATCAAGGTCTTTTCGGGAAACGCGAACCCGAAACTGGCGGAGGAAATCGCTCGCCATTTGGGTTGTGATCAGGGTCGGGCGTTTGCTGACCGTTTCTCCGACGGAGAGTTTAATTTTCAGATCGATGAAAACGTGCGCGGAGGCGACGTATTCATCGTGCAGCCGACTTGCCCGCCAACTGACGAGCACTTGATGGAGTTGCTGGTTATGCTCGACGCCTTTCGGCGGTCGTCGGCGGAGCGGATTACGGCAGTTATTCCCTACTACGGTTACGGTCGCTCGGATAAGAAAGATCGTCCGCGTGTTCCTATTTCGGCGCGACTGGTAGCGAATCTGATTACTGTAGCCGGCGCTGATCGTTTGTTGACGATGGACCTGCACGCTGCGCAGATCCAGGGGTTCTTTGATATTCCGGTCGATCACCTTTACTCGGCCCCGGTGATGATTGGCTACTATCAGGATAATCCGTTACCGAACCTGACCGTGGTTGCTCCGGACACAGGCGGCGCCGAACGGGCTCGCGCATACGCGAAACGCCTGGATGCGGAACTCGCCCTTTGCGACAAGCGACGTGAGAAGGCTAACGTAGCCGAAGTGATGAATGTGGTTGGTGACGTGCGAGGTCGCAGTTGTTTGATTGTCGACGATATGTGCGACACGGGCGGCTCGTTGACGAAGGTTGCAAAGGCATTGAAGAATGCTGGAGCCGAAAGAATTCATGCTTGCTTTACACACGCGGTACTTTCGGGACAAGCAGTAAAGCAGCTCGATGAATCAGAGATCGAGCAGATAATTATTACGAATACGATTCCGCTACGCGATCACGCGTGCGAGTTGAAAAAAATAAAAGTACTTAGCATCGCGCCGCTTCTGGCGAAAGCGATCAAGTCGATCCATGAGGAAACCAGCGTTTCCTCGCTCTTCGTATAGCGAAGGGCAAACACTGATGGCTAAATAGAAGTCCATCAGCGACTAGTTCTGAGATTTCGATCTCAGATCTTAGATTGCGTTGGTTCTAACGAGAGATCTCGTTAGCAGAGCCAGCAATTTGAGATCTCAAATCGGATTCGCAAGAACGGTCGCTGAACGTATGTAAAGAGGGAGTAGTCATGGCAGAACATAAAGATATTACGGTTGCGGCAAAGCCTCGAGAGGGTCGCGGCAAGAATGATGCGCGACGCGCCCGGGCTGCGGGAATGGTCCCGGTTACGGTTTACGGTGGCGAGGGTGGCAGTGTGTCTGCGGTCGCCTCGCTCCGTGATCTAGCGGCGATTCTTCGCTCAGAGTCAGGCCGAAACACAATTTTCACGCTCGATATTGAAGGCGTGGGCACCAGCGAAGTCATGTTTAACGAGCGACAGATCGATCCAGTGCGCGGCCGTTTGATCCATGCGGACTTAACCCGCCTGGTGAAAGGTCAGAAGATTGAGGTTACCGTTCCGTTGCATTTGGTTGGTGAACCGGTGGGTGTGCGGGAAGAAGAAGGTGTGCTCGAGCAGATCATTCGCGAGATCGAGATACGTTGCGAGCCACGGGAAATTCCCGATGTCATCAACGTTGATGTTTCAAATCTTGGTGTTCACGACGTGCTCCACATATCTGATATCCAAGTTGCCGACGGAATTGAAATACTGAACGATCCCGACACAGTGATTGCCACCGTGGGTGTCGTCAGAGAAGAGGTCGCGGCGCCAGTTGCCGAGGTTGAAGGAACTGCTGAACCGGAAGTGATCGGCAAGGGCAAGAAGGAAGATGAAGAAGGCGACGGAGAAAAGGGCAAGTAGGAGTAGAGACATTTTCGATTGCCAATTGCCGATTGCCGATTTTCTATCTGGTGGTGAGCATTGGTTGTCGGAAGCCGAAAGGGTCGTCTCTTAAATTGGCAATTGGCAATTGGAAATCGGCAATATTTGATCGTGGGTCTTGGGAATCCCGGTGCGGAATACGAGTGGACGCGACACAACCTCGGATACATGCTGGTTGACAAGTTGGCGGCTGAATCCGGTCTGAGTAAATTTCGAAGCGAATGCCAGTCACTGGTTGGACGGGTTGAGATTGAGGGTGTAGCAGTCAAGTTGGTGAAGCCGCTGACCTACATGAACCTGAGCGGAGATGCGGTCTCTTGTCTCGTTGAAAAGGATAAGCTTTCAATTCCTTCCGAGAATTTGATTGTGATCTCCGATGATCTGGCGTTGCCGTTTGGGAAGATACGGATTCGCGAACGTGGTTCAGCCGGGGGCCATAATGGTCTGAAGTCAATTAGCGGGGCGCTTGGCACCAACGAGTTTACGCGTCTGCGAATTGGAATTCAGCCAGAGCATCCGATAGCTGATTCGAAACGGTTCGTGCTGGATTCGTTTCCCAAGGCAGCCAGGGCCGACTTGGAAGGGGTTTTGGAGAGAAGCGCCGAAGCGCTCCACGTCATCCTAAAGGACGGCGTACTGAAAGCAATGACTGCATACAACAGTAATGAGTGATGAGTCCTGAGTGATGAGTAAAATAGCTGTTGCCTTTAACTCATTACTCATCACTCATAACTCATCACTGTTCTTAAGGAGAAGATTTTGGAAACGCAAAGACAATACGAAGTGGTGTTCATCGTTGATCCCACAGCGGACGATGATGAGGTTACCCGCCTAACCGAGGGTTTTAAGCAGGTCGCTACCGACCAGGGCGGCACCGTAACTAAAACCGAAAGCATGGGCAGGCGCAAGCTCGCTTACGAGATTCTTCATAAGACTGAGGGCAGTTTCGTGCTGCTCGAGATTGAAGGATCAGGTAAAGAGATCGCCGAGCTCGAGCGGCGCATGAGAGTGAACGATCGGATAATTCGCTACATCACGGTCCGCGTGGACGAGGATCGTCAACGAGCCGAAAAGTTTAGAGCCAAACGCGCTCGCAAAGCGGCCAAGAGACCGGGTGGCGGGGGCCAGGTCGAACAGAAACGAAGTGGCGGCGCGCCTGACTTTGTGCCGGAGATTATCGATGAGGACGCCGTCTAAACGGTGAATGTCGTTTATAGGGTGCACTGGTGCCCCCAAGGCGACGGCAGCCGGGCAGGTCCGCTTCTAAAACGGGAGCCGATGCCGTACCAACAATTCACAGTGAGTTCTTGAAGAGGTAACTATGTCAACAAATTATGAAGATCGAGGACGGCGTTACAATGGTGACGATGATTTCGACCGGGGTCGTCCTTCGCAGGGTGGCCGCGGCGGTGCTCGGGGACGCTTTCGTCGTCGCCGCATATGCCGTTTCTGCATTGAGAAGGTAGACATCATTGATTTCAAGGATGCCAGGTTCCTCGGGAACTTCATTCCTGAGCGTGGCAAGATTTTGCCACGTCGCATTTCTGGTAACTGCGCCATTCATCAGCGCATGCTTGCCGAGGCAATCAAGCGCGCGCGCAACATTGCTTTGTTGCCGTACACGACGGATTAATGACAAGGAGTTGCGAACATGGCGCACACTAAAATACTTTTACGACAAGACGTTGATGACCTCGGAGCCCGCGGTGAAATAGTTCGCGTCAGGGCCGGCTACGCGCGCAACTATCTGCTGCCGCGCAAACTGGCTGTGGAAGCGACGGCGAATAACGTCAAAGGGATTGAGCGAGAGCGGGCTTCGCTGCTTAAAAAAGAAGCCACTGAGCGGGCAACCGCCGAAGGTCAGGGTGCACAGCTCAGCGCTTTGGTGCTGGAGTTCAAACGCAAGGCGGGCGAACAGGGTGCACTCTATGGCTCAGTGACGTCGATGGATATCGCCGACATGCTCAAAGAGCGTGGTTATGAGATTGATCGCCATCGGTTGCATCTGCGTGAGCCAATCAAGCGCCTGGGCGAGTTTCCCGTGCCTTTGCGTTTGCATCGCGAAGTAACCATCGATCTTCAGGTCAAGGTAGTCTCGGAAGGCGAGGTTATTGCGGGACACATGACGCCTGAACAAGAGGCGGAAGTAGCGAAACAAGCAGAAGGGACGCCTGAGGATGAGTCTGCTGAGGCCGCTGAGTAAATAACACGCATCCTTTTTTGCGACCTGAGAGTGTCTGTTATATAGTCGCGACGCCGTGAGTTTCACTTGCGGCGTCGTTTTACTTTCCGAATAATAAATCTATCAACATGGCTAGTGCTGACCCCATTCGCGAGCAATCGCTTGAGCGTTCCCTGCCTCACAGTGCCGAAGCTGAACGCGCCATTCTCGGTGGCATTGTCATTGATAATGGCCTCATCAGCCAGGCAATCGAGTTGCTCAAAACCGAAGACTTTTATGTGCCCTCACATCGCCGGATCTTTACCGCGATGGTCGCTCTCTTTGAGCGCGGAGGGGAGATCAATCCTATCCTCATTGGCGAGGAACTAAAGAAAGAGAACGCGCTGGAGTCAGTCGGTGGCATTAGTTTTATCACCAACCTTACTTACGGTCTGCCTCATTCAACCAACATTTCGCACTATGCGAAGGTGGTTCGCGGCAAATCGATGCTGCGCCAGTTGGTTAGGGCGGCGAATAAGATCTCGCAGGAAGCTCTCGAACAGGAAGATGAGCCGGAGATCATTCTCGATCATGCGGAACATGCCATTTTCCAGTTAGCCGATGAACGTATCCGGCAAGGCTTTGTTCACGTAAAGCCGATCGCCGAACAGTTGCTGGAAAAAATTCAAGAGATGGAGGGCCGCGCGTCTGTCCTCACCGGCTTAACCACGGGTTTTGCGGACCTCGACAAACTCACGTCGGGCTTGCAACGTCAGGATCTAATCATTCTGGCTGCTCGGCCCTCAATGGGAAAAACGAGCTTCGCGTTAATGCTGGCTGAAAATGCGGCCATTCATGTTCCTGGCTCAGTGGTAGGTGTGTTTTCGCTGGAAATGTCCAAGGAAGCTCTGGTGATGCGCATGCTTTGCTCGCAGAGCAATGTCGATGCGCAGCGCTTTCGCAATGGCTTCCTTTCGCGACCGGAGTGGGCGCAGATTGCCAAATCACTCGGGACCCTTGCTGATGCGAAGATATTCCTCGACGACACTGCCGGTATCTCAGTGCTGGAAATGCGAGCCAAGGCCCGGCGGCTGGCTGCGGAACAGAAGCGTCTCGATCTGATCGTGGTCGACTACCTGCAGTTAATGAGCGGCTCTGCAAAACGCGCTGAATCGCGGCAGCAGGAAGTGTCGCAAATCTCGCGTGAGTTGAAGGGGCTGGCCAAGGAAATGAATGTTCCTTTGGTAGCGCTGTCGCAGCTTTCACGCGCGCCGGAAGCGCGTTCGGACCACAGACCGCAGCTGGCTGACCTGCGCGAGTCAGGCGCGTTGGAGCAGGATGCCGACGTGGTGGCTTTCATCTACCGCCCCGAGGTTTACAAAACCCCGGAAGAGCGCGAAAGCATGCCCGACGATGAAAAGAACGTTGCCGAACTAATTGTCGCCAAACAGCGAAATGGTCCCACCGACACTGTCAGACTCCGCTTTACTCCTTCCAGTATGCGCTTCGACAATCTCTATCGAGAATAGACCCAACCAATCTCAAAAGGAGAACCTCATGACCATCGAAGAAATGAATCTCGAACCTGTAGCCAAAAATGCAGCTACGATCCTGCAGAACAAATACCCTCAACTAAAGTTTACCAGCGGGCGGCGCACCGTTTTCCAGCAAGCACACGCAATGGCTGGGAACGTTGTGTTCAATCGCAAGTGGATCGGGCAAACCTATCTGGCCGGAGGGAAACTGCAGCAGTGGGTGGACAAACATCCGGAAGCGAAAACCGTTGATGCGATTACAGCGGGGTTGGAGCAAACAATGAAGGCTATGCCTGAGGCTGAGCTGCTGAAGATTAGCAGGCATTTGACCGGGAAGGCCTTTGATGTAAGACCCGTAACCGTCAACGCAGCCGCAATCAAAGCGGACATACTCAAACTGCCAGGCTTGCACAAATTCCTTGAGAAGGAAGGCGGGCTCGTTCGCTGGCACGCGCAGTTTCAATAATGGCCAGACGATTATCCGAGCATTCTATGACTTCAGGTCGTCCTACATGGGCGGAGATCGATCTCGGAGCCCTCGCCGCAAATTTCCATGTCGTTAAGGAACGAGTTGGGCCGGACGTAAGCGTGATGGCAGTGGTTAAGGCAAACGCTTACGGGCACGGGGCAGTTGGGTGCGCTCGGCGTCTCGCGCAGGAAGGTGCGGACTGGTTTGGCGTAGCGCTGCCGGAAGAGGGGATTGAGTTGCGGGATGCAGGCATCACCCAACCGATTCTCTGTTTGGCTGGGTTTTGGGAAGGGCAGGCCGCGGCGTGTCTTCAGCACAACCTGATCCCGTCGGTTTACCGTCGCGACATGTTGGAAGCCATCGATTTAGCAGCACGCGAACGAGGAAAAGTAGCCGATGTGCACGTCAAGATTGATACCGGGATGGGTAGGCTTGGCGTTCGCTTTGATGAAGTTTCGGATTTCGTTGAGGCGCTGTCGCGATTCAAGAGTATTCGCGTCGACGGTTTGATGACTCACTTTGCTGCTGCCGATGAGCCTTCATGCGGATCACTCACCCGTGATCAGAGTCAGCGTTTTGAACAGGCGGTGGCTGCGTTTCTGGCTCACGGTTACCAGCCTACATATCGCCACCTGGCGAATTCCGCCGCCATCTTTGGGCAGCCAAATGCCAGGGGAAACATGGTGCGTCCCGGCGGCGTGCTTTATGGATTGTGGCGTGACGTCCTGGCTCCGGCTGATCGCCAGCAGGATCTTAAAGCGGTGATGTCGCTCCATTCGCGCATCACGCTGCTGAAGTGGGTCCCAGCGGGTGAGACAGTTGGTTATGGTTGCACATTTGAAGCGTCGAGCAAAACGCTAGTGGCAGCTGTTCCGCTTGGCTATCACGATGGTTATATGCGCGCGTTGTCAAACAGGGGGCACGCGATCATTCGCGGTGTTGCCACTACCGTTATCGGGCGGATATCGATGGATCTCACGCTCATAGATGTTACCAGCGTTCCCGGCGTAGAACTGGATGATGAGGTGATACTCATGGGCAGCGATGTTGGGGTATCGATCACGGCCGAAGAGATCGCCAGGATTGCCGGAACACTTTCGTACGAAGTTACTTGCGGTGTCGGTGAACGCGTACCGCGAGTCTACGTCTAACTGCCAAGACGCCAAGACGCCAAGGCGCCATGACGCCAAGACAGCTCAACACCTAACGAGCTGAGCTGCTAAAAGGAGGGTCGTCCCTGTTCTTAACGCTCGAGCCATGATGGATTCCGTTCTACGCGACGTCGTTAGTGTTCACGACCCACGACGAACCTGCCAAATTCTCTCCACGATCCATCCTTTTGCTTCACAGAATCTATTACTTCAAGCTTGTCGGTTCCTAACAGACGATAGACAGATTTTCCCTGCTCTTGTTCGGGACTTCCCCAGAATGCGATTAGCGCTTCGCCTTCGACTTGGCCTTTTATTGGAAACGATACACCTCGCGAGTCGAACCATTTGGCTTCGTAAAGACCTTCAGCGGTTGACTGATAATAAGCATGTCCCTCAAAAATTTGTGTTTGTCCTGAGGGCGCGCGCATCTCGTTTTTCAAACTTAGCCGCACGAACTTGTTTCCCAACACCTCTTCCCATTTGATCTGCATCCGGGCGTCCATACCAAAGGCCTTTCCTGCTCCTTGCCACGTCCCGACGAGCCGCTTCAAGAACGGCGCGGCGTTTGACTGCGCGTTGCTCGACCCAAAACAAAAAAGCACGAATAGAAGTCCGATGAGTTGTGGCTTGCGGTTGTGTGTCGTCATGATCCCTCGCTCTTCTGAATTGTATGCCGCTTTCTCCGCGTATTACGTTCAAGCGGCTTTCATCTTTACGACGAACGGGCAAGTTAATTTCGACAGCCTTTGGTAACTTATTTTTCGCACACCGCCCCAGCGTGTAGTAAAGTGCGCTGAGGTTTGGCCGGTCGTATGGGAATCAGCCGGAACGATTAGCTCGTAGTTGGTGTTTTGTTTACCCTTTCGAACAGCAAGGAAATCCCTGGATGACGAACGAGCCTGAAAAATTGGTCGTTACCACAAACGAAGGCGACGCCGTAACGGTTCTGATCTACACCGCGTCGAAGCAAGGTCGCGCAGGTCAGACGGTCATACTGGGCCACGGGGCCGGTGCCGGGCAGTTGCATCCGTTCATGCAGTTATTCGCGAGCGGTTTGGCCGAGCGTGGCTTCGACACGATAACTTTCAATTTTGTCTACATGGAAAAAGGCCGAGGCGCGCCAGATCCGAAAGCGAAACTCGAATCCTGCTATCGCGCGGTAATCGACGCTGCGCAGAAGCATAAGAAGTTGAAAGGGAATCGGCTGGTGATCGGCGGCAAATCAATGGGTGGCCGGATCGCTTCCCAGGTTGCCGCCACCCCGGAAACTGCCGAGCACATCACAGCACTCATCTTCCTTGGCTATCCACTTCATCCACCGGGCCGGCCCGACAAACTTCGCGATGCGCACCTGCCGCAGATTAAAGCTCCAATGCTCTTCGTACAAGGTTCGCGCGATACCTTCGGCACCACCGAGGAGATCAGCGACCTAATCAAAAGACTCCACCTACCTGCCACGCTCTACCCCATCGACGGTGGCGACCATTCGTTGAAAGTCCCTAAAAAGGGAAATCCTCCTCAAGCGCAAGTCTACGAAACCACGATGGACGAAATCGCGCGATGGTTGCGAACAGTGGACATTTAGCGCCGACGTGGCGCGAATCGTACAACCCGACTCAGGTTTTGCCGGCGACGATGACGTTCCCTAAAATATTCATAGCAGCGTGGCTTGGTCAGATTGTCTTGCCGAAACTCCTTGAATCGGGCCATGCACCAAAGAGCGCCGACGATATTCTGGAGAGGTGTGCTATCGAAGCTGGGTCGCAAGAAAAACGTTGACGGGAATTCGAAACTGACGTATCTATTTGCCGCCTTACTGATCCCAGTGGCTGGTCCTCAAAGCCGGCAGTCTAACGCAGTTGCAAAACCAGCGATCGGAAAGTAGCGAAGTATCTCTGACGGCTCAGGGCGAAGTACAGATCCATTAAGGAACATGCAACCGCTCGAATCGCCTGGTCTCGGTAAAACGCTTTCGCAGAAGTCGCCGAGAACGTCGCCTGGTCCTCTCTCGGCGAAACTGGAGTGTTAATGATGCCTTCCGAACTTCCGCTTACACTTGCTGAGATTATTCTCGACGAAGTCGCTCATCAATATCCAGAATTGCCTACAACGTTGGCGCCTCAGATCGCTGACTTGCGAGAGCAGTCGAGCTGGGATGATCGTGACAAAGCCAGCGAGAAATTACTGCCAAAGATTTACGAAGCGATCCACCAGCACCAGAATGTTGCGAGCGAGCCGCGGGCGGCGCTATGTCTATCCGGTGGAGGGATCCGGAGCGCCACTTTCAATCTCGGCATCCTCCAGGGGCTGGCGAGACACAAACTGCTCGAGCGATTTGAGTATTTGTCCACCGTTTCGGGTGGCGGCTTCATTGGTAGCTGGTTGTCGGCTTGGATTTACCGGACACCTGGTGGCGTCCAAAAGGTTTCAGAACAACTCGCCCAGGCGCCCGATCCCTTGAGACCTGAACCACCTGCCCTCTCCAATCTGCGAGTGTATTCGAACTACCTCACACCGAAGAAAGGACTAATGTCGGTTGACACGTGGAACCTGGTCGCAGTGTATGTGCGAAATCTTTGGCTCAATTGGCTCGTGTTTCTTCCGCCAATAATTGCGTTTCTAATGTTGCCCCGCCTTTCGGTGGCTCTTGCCAGGACGCAGCATTTGAATAGCACGAGTAGCCTCATCATTGGTTTTGTTTTTGGCGCCGGGGCGCTGATTTACATCGGACTTAACCTCCCCAGCACCAGGTTCTTAAATTACAGCCCGGCGAGGTTTGTCAGTTTCTGTCTGGTCCCTCTGGTGATATCCGCTTTCGGTCTGACTTCATTCTGGACGAGGATCGACAAACCAGCTCCAGGAAAATGGAGCTTCGTGCTCTTTTCGTTAGCTCTGTCCGCGATTCCGTTGGTTCTGTTTTTGATAATCAAAGCGGTAGTCGCCCGCAAATACAAATCCGAGTCAAAGGCCGCCAAAAGCGGGCAAGAAAGTGGACTCTCAGATTCGCTGAAACGACTTGGGGCGTTGCTCTTGATACTCGCGGCGTTCGTGGTTACCAGTCTCATCGTTTGGTTTGTCGTTACTACCAAGCTCCCTTTTCCACTGAATCTGGAGCAATCGTGGGCACGTCTCTACGCGACCTTTGCGGTGCCATCGCTACTTTTACTTATGGCCTTTGGCGCAACCCTGATCGCCGGATTCACGAGTCGTTTTACGGATGTACAAGATCAGGAGTGGTGGGCGCGCGCCGGAGCCTGGATTGGAATCGTCATCGGGGGTTGGGTTGTTTTTCATCTGCTTGTGCTGTTTGGCCCGTCCTTGTTCGTGGATTTGCAGACGCAGTTGGTAGACAAGAAGAATTGGAACTTGAAAAGTCTCGCTAGTGTTAAGGGGGCAGCGACAGCCTTAATTGGCCTTGTTTCCGGTGCGGTCACGCTATTTGGCGGCTTTAGTTCAAAGACGCCAGCGCAGGATGCAAAGAATGGCGGTGCAGGATCGCAGGCTAAGAGCACACTATTAGTTAGGCTCGCTGGCGTTGTCTTTGCGGGCTTCATCATCATATTCCTGTCACTTGTTTCAGATTGGCTGTTGGCTTCGCAGCTCGGCAGCTGGGTCAGTCAAAAGTTAGGCGGATTAGCTACTGTTCTGAATCCGAGTGACCCGCGAGACATTGTTTATCACTCATCCGGCCGATTAATTGTGGCGGTGCTGGCCATCTTTGCGTTGGCCGGGTTTCTCTTTGGTCTGGTGATCAATACCAATAGGTTTTCGCTGCACTACTACTGGCGTAATCGAATCATGCGCGCTTACCTTGGCGCATCGAATACAGAGCGCGATGGAAACAAGGACAGATTCACCGAGTTTAATCAAAATGATAATCTCGAAATGTATAAGCTTAAGAATCAGCGACCACTTCATCTGCTAAACCTGACCTTGAATCTTGTTGGTGGCAAGAAATTAGAGTGGCAGGATCGCAAGGCAGAGTCGTTTAGTGTTTCGCCTCTTCACGCGGGTAGTTTCTGGCTTGGTTACCGAAAGTCCGAGGACTACGGCAAGGCAATTTCCCTGGCTACTTCGGTCGCGATATCTGGCGCGGCAGCGAGCCCGAACATGGGCTACATGATGACGTCGTCGATCGTGCGATTCATAATGACGTTATTCAATGTCCGACTGGGATTCTGGCTTGGGAATCCAGGAATAGCTGGAGGGGGTGACCCCAAGGCGTTGGTTAGCCCGCCCTACAAGAGTGACTCACCGACTCAATCGGTTCGCCCAATTGTCTCTGAAGCCCTTGGGATGACAGATGGAGATAGTCCGTACGTCTACCTGTCAGATGGGGGACACTTCGAGAATCTTGGTTTGTACGAGATGGTGTTGCGTCGTTGCCGGCTGATAGTGGTCAGCGATGCGAGCACTGACACCAGCTACAACTTCGATTCGTTGGCTATGGCTATTCGGCAAATTCGCACGGACTTTGGCGTTCCGATCGATATGGAGAAGATGGAGTTTGGCAATGAACCCGATCCTAAGCACAATTACTGTGCAATCGGAAAGATCCGCTATTCATGTGTGGACAACCAAAGCGAAAACCCGGAAATGGATCACCTCTATGACGGCACCTTGATTTACCTCAAGCCATCTTTGTTGGGTGATGAACCGAGGGACGTACTTACTTACCATTCGGCAAACCCGGCGTTTCCCGAGGAGCCGATCGCCGACCAGTGGTTCAGTGAGTCACAGTTTGAAAGCTATCGCGCACTTGGCAATCATATGATCGAGAAGATATGCAGGGAGCGGCCCGTAGTCTCGCCGGGAGACACCAAAAAACCGGAAGCCAGGGAAGCTAGCCCGGTCCGGGTCAGCCCGCTTGATTATTTCGTGTTACAGGGAAGGGCACATGTAAGCCGCGCCGCACCGCAAGAATTGATCGGGGGCGTCTAAACTTTCATGTTCCCCTTCACCAAACCAGAAGAGTTGGCATAGCACTTCAACAAACCCCAGCTCGATCGCTCACGATCCGAAATGTTTTGCGCTAGTGCCTCTAGTAGTAACGCTTTCCACCGAGCGTGATGAAGGTGGCGTCACTGTCCGCTAAGGCTGAACTGTAGTCTTTGCTTCAGTAGACTTCTCAACTGGCAGCGCCGAGCGGCGACTCCAGTCTTCGAATGACCCGTCATAGAGATGGGCGTCGTAGCCGAGGTAACGGGCGACGAAATAAAGAAGGCTGGCCTGTTGGCCGATGTGGCAATAGGTGGTGACGCTGTCGCTTGGCTTCACGCCGGCGGTGTTGAAGAGTCCTCGAAGTGTTTCCGGACTCTTGAACTTATTACTCGGTTCCTCGACGAGGGTGGAGAAGGGAATACTTTTGGCGCCGGGAATGTGTCCGCCGCGGGGCATGCGTCCCGGGTCTTCCCCGGTGTAGAACTTCGGCGCGCGCGCGTCGAGGATCATCACTCCTGGTTTGTTGAGATTGGAATTAACCCAAGCCGCGTCGACCACGATCTGTTTATTAACTTGCGGGGACAAGTTGCCTGGCTTGACGATGGCTTCTTCAGTTGTCACCGGTCGTTTCTCGGCACGCCATGCGGGTAAACCGCCGTCGAGAATCGATGTCCGAGCGCCCATGCCGAGATAGTCGAGGGTCAGAAAGACGCGGGCCGTTGGCGTCACCCAGTCTTTGCTGAAGTAGACTACGATGCGCGATTTGTCGGATACACCCAGCTTTTCGAAAGTAGTCTTGAGTTGAGCTACCGGTGGCAGCTCAAGTGATAGACCTTCGCCACGTGGAGCCGAGATGTCCGCGAGCGCCAGGAACCGTGCGCCGGGGATGTGGCCGGCTACGTATTCATCTTTCTCACCCACCTGAAACAACACCAGGGAGTCGTCCTTCAGGTGTTGCGCCAACCATTCCGTGGAGACGACCATCGATCCACGTACAGCCTGCTCGCGCTTCTGTTGCGCTGTTGCGGGAAATAATATTGCCGCAATCAACACGAAGGCTAAACAGCCGATCGATCTTGCCTTCATCATTCCCTCCATTGCCCGCCAGCCTCAGAAAGCTTTGAAGTATGGCATCCTCAACTAATAAATCGAGATTGGAAGAATGATACTACCTGAGGGTGATTTCGCAAGAGGGCCGGATAGAATTCGGTACGATGGCCCGTGAACCATACCCAACGCTTTCAGCGTAATTCAAATGCCACTAGCGCAAACTAGAGCTTGAACTCTGAACTGCATGAGTGTTCCGAGACTGTCACTCACCGAAGACGCGACGCGGTCGGGTATCAGGCTGTGAACCATTCGAAGGCTGGCTTGTTGAACCGCCAACCGGTCTCACGGTCTCTGGGGTTCGACTCGGTATCTCCATTAGCACCGGCGTCACTCTGTTGTCGGTTGGCCGGTTCGAAGTCCGCGCGATTGGCTGGGTACTGCCAGTCCGGCTGATTCCCCCGAGGTTGTTCACTTGATTCCAGCTTTTGCTGACTGCAGCTGACTCGTCCTCTTCCTCTTCATCCACATCGAATCGCGTCGGATCAGAGGGGTTCGTCTTGCGCGTTGTTGCAATTTGAAGATTCGCCGGGGTGCCGAAACGTCGGTTGAGGTCGCGATATATTCGGCCGGCGACCGCCGCCGGAAAGTGATTATGTGCATCGGCGCCTCGAGCTATAACCACAACGGCGAGCTGCGGGTTGGCCAGCGGGGCATATGAAGTGAACAGGCCTACCCAGGTTCCCTGCTCAATGCAGGTACCGGTCTTGCCGGCTACAGTCTCTCGAGGATCGCTTGCTCGTTTACCCGAGCCGTAGCTAACCGCGCCAACCATTCCCGGGATCATTTGTCGCCATGTATCCGTGTCCATCTTGACTTGCCGTCGGACTCTGATCTTGAGATTCAGCTCGTCTTGTCTTGTGCGAGCGATATGTGGCGTCAGCAACTTGCCGCCATTAGCCATCGCTGAGATGAGGGTGGCGAGTTGAATTGGAGTAACTTGAAAATTGTCTCCATGGGACCACATCCGAACTAAAGCGGAACGAGACCCAGGACCGGGGACGCTGCCTTGAATTTCGTTGTGGGCGTTGATTCCTGTCTTTTCACCGAGACCCAGACGTCGAGAGTAGGAGATCATTTTGTCGAAGCCGACCTGACCGCCAACCTGCTGAAAATATTCGTTCTTTGAGTAGGCCAAAGCCCTCGTCAAGCTAACCTGGTTGCTATCCGAAATCTTAGTTGTATCGTTCAGGTCAATTACATTCTCGTTCAAGCCGGCCAGGCCAGTGACGAGTTTGATCGTTGAGCACGGTTTGAATCCTTCGCGTAAAGCCCATTGCTGGTTCACCATGGAATAGACACGACCCGTCTGTGGATTCATCACCACTACTGTACCGGCATGGTTCCCCAGAGCGGCGACGGCGACCCGACGTACTTCCGGGTCTTCGCCGCTAAGGTCGTCATTGGCAATCATCGACTGCACCTTGCTGCGGAGTTCTTCGTCGCGAGTTCGCTGAACGGCTCTAACGTAGGTCAGTCGCTCAGCCTCAGCGCGGCGTTTCTCTGCGAGGCGCTGTTGCTCCAACCGAAGTCTGGCAGCCCTGGAAGACTTAGGGGAACGATTTTCAGCGGTGGGTTTCTCTACTAATGCCTGGCGTCGCTTGTCCAGGCTGTTTCCCCTGGCAAGACTATCCTTCTTGCGCTGCGCCGAACTCTTTGATTCTGCTTGGGGCGAAAGAGTGCCCTTGGCTTGTGGTTGTTTGGCTTGCCGGCTCTGACCTGCGGCTGAGTTCAAAAGAGACGGACTAGCAATTAGGAAAAACAGGACGGATCCTGACAACCCGATTCTGACGATGCGTGATATTAAGGTCATTTACCGCTCAACTTTTTTTGAATTTAGCTCAAGGGACCGGTGAACTTACTAAGGGTGGGTTCCTGAGTGGGGCGTAGAAGTACGGCGTCCGGAGAATCGCTGGTGCATTCTGCAACGTGACCGGCACATTTCCGCCTTTTCGATGTGCCGACGTACCAGGAGCAGTCTGCGTGCCGAGTTAAGACTTTGCCGTCCGCGTTTTCACGCTTGCGGCTTTTCTTCAGTGATCAGTGGAAACGTAGGGTTGGATCGTTCTGCGTTTGACGCGTTTTGCTGACTCTTGGTTTATGGAATTATCCGGGCAGGAAGTAGGCTTTAACTCTGTACTTGCGGTTTGCTTTGGAGCAGGTCACGCCAATGCAGAACTAACATAGCCTGCCGAGGGTCTTGGGAGCAAGCTCTTTCTGCCTTCACCGACCAGGGTTCGGAGCTGGTGAGCACCAAGATTGGCGTTAAGCAAGAAACTGAAGCGAGTGGGGCAAACAGATATGCGGCTCGGAAGATCCTTATCGTTTAGCAGAAAAGTCACGGAAACCAGCTGGTTCTATAGAAGAAACAGGTGAATCGGACTATCTTTAGATAAATAGGCGTGTCTTTTACTTTTTCTCAATTAAGTAACTATGCCTGTCGTTAGTAAATGGCGCATAGCTCTGCGAAGTCTGAGTAAGCTTGCCCTCGCAGGGCCCGGAGCAGAATCAACTGTGGACAGCCAAGGCAAACAGGAATTAAACGCAGTTAGGGATTTTCTTGCTGGCCGTACCAGCGAGGCGAGCGTCCCTTTAGCAACCGATCAGGCTACGCGTCAGCTGATCGCTGCAGAACTTCTGGCTGCAATGGCGATCGATAATACGGGTGACTCAACACACCACCCTGACCCTGTTTCGGCAACTGATACTGACCCTGGACCAAGACCAGGTGAACAACCACATTCCAACCGCTCGGATCAAGAGCAACAGTTACGGGCGAGGACACTATTCATGGATCACGGTTATTTTGAAGAGGCAGTACAGAATCTGCGCGACGCAGTTCTACCACAACAGCGTGCTGAGGCTGCGCGCGCGGTGGGAGTGGTGCGCAGCGAACGCGGTACCCCGCATCTGATTGCGGCAATGTTTGATGACGATCCTGAAGTTCGCAATGCTGCTGAGGAAGCGCTGGCACAGATGGGTGGCCCAACGACCCCCAGTGTTCAGGGAAACGTCCAGGCGAGTGATCAGCGCGACTTGGAAGAGACAATACCCGCAGAAGCATCCTCCATAGAGGAAAATGTGGCCGCGGAAGAGATGACATCGCATGAACTGACGCCACCGGACCGAGCGGAGGATACCCGGCTCGGGTCCAGCCAGGATAAGGATCCGGATCACCAGTCGTCGGTAAAAGAAGACATGGATAGCGCTGACCTGAGTTCCCACAGTTCGGCAGGATCTGGCGAGGTTGTCGAGTCTGATGAGACGCTTCAGCAGGCAACTCAAGCTGCAGCTCTACAGGGAAACCAGCCGGCGACAACAGAAGCGGATCAGGGAGCAACTCAGGAGACTCCTCCCGCAGCGACTGACGATGGCCAGGCTTCGAATGAACCTGACCAGTTGCTGCTCCAGGAACAGGCACTGAGAGAAGCGGCTGAGCAACTTGAGCGTCAATTAGGGGCTGCCGCGCTATCCCGCACTGAACTCGAGAAAGAGGTTGTCCTTAGCATTGAGCGAGAGGCCAGGTTCAGGGCAGAAGCGGCTACCAGATGGCGTGAAGACGAGGAACTTCGAAAACGAGCCGATGAAGAAGCTGAAATCCGCAGATCCAGCGAACGCGAGGCATTGAAGGCCGAACAAATAACTCGCATGCAGGCCGAGACCGAGGCCCACTGGCTTGCCGAAGAAGAATCGCGGACGCGAATGGAGAGCATTAAACTTCGGAAGACGGCCGCAGAAGTTGTATGGCAGCGAATAGGGATTGAGAACGCGCGCAGAGAAGCCGCGGAGGCTGCCCGGATCGCGGAAGCAAAAAGTTCGCGCGACGATGCTCAACTGCGTTACCAAGAGGAACTCGCGCGGCTCAGCAATGAGGAAGAGGCCCTGCGCGCTGCAACTGAAGAGGCAGCGACGCGGCGGGCCGACGTAGAGAAAGTCCACGAGGAAACTAAGACAGAGGTGGAACTCCTTACGAAGGAAAGAGTGGAGTTGGCGGCTGCGGAAGCGGTCCGCCATTCCGAAGCAACACGGCTGCGACAGGAAGCGAAGACGAGGCATGAAGCGGAAGTCACTCGCCTGCGTAGTGAAGAAGAAGCATTGCGGGCGGTGGCTGAGCAGGTCGCGAGACAACGCGCTGAAGTCGGAGCCGCTCAGCAACAGGCCGAGGGCGAGATTGAACGGTTAACCAACGAACGCGCCCAACTAGCAACTGCGGAAGCGGCTCGCCGTGCTGAATCCGATTCCATTCGCGAAGCCGAAGCAAAAAACCGCGCAGCCCATGATCAGTTGCGCCACGAACTCGAAGGGCTTCGCCTGGTCGCTCAGGAAGTGGCTACTCGTCGTGGCGAGATAGAATCGGCGCGCAAGAAGGCTGACGAAGACGCCGCCCGCATGCTGGAAACCCAGGACCGCATTCGAGCCGAAGAGGAAGCTAATGCCCGACTTGAGTCAGAACGGCTAAACATTGAAGCCGACCTTCACCAGCTGGTTAAGAAGCACGAGCAGCAGCTTGACGCAGCCCGTCGTCGGGCGCAGGACGAGCAACAGCGCCTGGAAGTTGAGGCACGCAGCCAGCTCGAACACGAAGAGAAGTTACGTGCAGAGTTAGCGCAGCTTCGCAAGAACGCCGAGATGATGGCGCAGCAGCGCGTCGAGGAAGAAAAGCAGGTTCGCAATCAGGTGGATAGTTTGCGGATCGCTGACGCGGAGGCCCGCAAGCGAATTGAAGAGGCTGAGGCGCGGAGGCGTAAGTCCGAGGATGTCTATCGCCTGGTTGCTGAGAAAGTGCAGCGCGTTGAAGCTGAGGCACACCTGAGGGCGAGTGAAGAGCAGCAGATAATGGCGAAACTGGAATCAGTTCGACGTAGCGCTGCTGTCGAAGCTCAGGCCAGAGCTGATCAGGAAAAGCGCATCAAAGAAGAGATCGAACAGTTTCGCAGGCTTGAAGAAGTGGAACGGCCCCGGTTGGAAGTAGCCGCGCTCCAAAGGACACAAGCGCAGGGACTTCTGCAGCAACAGAGAGATCGGAATCATGCTGAAGGGACTCAACCCAGGGCAAACGGACTGCCAGTCGACGAGGCGTCGCCACTAGCGAGCGCGGATGAAGAGCCGGCACGTTTGCACGGACTCGTTACTCCAGATGATCAGAAGGATACCGTCGAGCAGCTGGAAGCTTCGCAATTGACTGATGAGGCGGAAGCGGAGGCGATAGACGTTGAGGACCAGCAGCCGGGATTAACTGCCACCATTCAGACATATCTCACCAGCGTCGATCCATACAAACGTGCTGCCGCCGTAGCTGAGCTGGCTCGATCAGACGCCAAGGAAGCATTCGACTTGATCGTCAAATGCTTCGACGATCCTTCACCGCATGTTCGCAATGCAGCCGCGCGGGCTTTGCGCAAACTCGAACCCAATCGAACGGTTGACCTTTTCAACCGGGCCCTGGAAGAAGGCTCTGATCAGCGAAAGCGAAACATTGGCTCCGCTATCGCGGCGTCAGGCCTGGCGGGAGAGGCGATTGACAACCTGGTCGGCGACAATCGAGAAGAAACTTACAACGCATTGCTGATTCTCTTTGTGATGGCAAAAGCCGGGGAAGTGCAACCGCTGGTCAAGGCAATCGAGGATCATCCAAACGTGGAAGTATGCAAGGCTGTCATTAAGCTTCTGACTTTGACCGGTCAAACTAAGCTGGGCGATGAAGCACTTCAACGCCGCGTCACGGGAGGGTCTGCCGCTCGGCGGATGGCGGACGGGCTGGACCAGCTCGGGACTGTGAAGGATGGACTGTGAGCAACTGCTTGTAGTCAACGCCCGAAGATCGTCAGCGCTACCTAGATCAGTGGGATTTTCTGCTGAGAAGCCTCCAGGATCTATTCTAATCCTGGCGTGAGCTTAGCGTCCCTAGCTTCCTTTGCGGCTAGTTGTTTTCAAAGGTTATTACCGCAAAGGACGCAATGAACCGCAAAGCAAAGAGATCCCGTAACCCAGCCTTCGCTCTTGGCCTTCCGCAATCCACCCTTACTTTTGAGACGAAAGTTCGACAATTGAAACCCCGCCCGGGGCGATGCGTAAAGTTACTCTGTTCTCACCGTCCTCGGTTAGTACCTCAAGAGGTTTTTCATCGAGCCAATCAACTGCCCGGGAGATCTGTGGGGAACCCAGACTAATGGTGGCGGAGACGTACGCGTTCCGGTCGACCTGCGCAAATCCCTGCTGAGGTTTGAGCACGCCACTGTTGTTGAAGAGGGTCACGATCCAGCCTGTGTCGGAGCGGTTTATCAGGTATTCGACATCGCCACGAACCTTCACTGGAGTCACGTCCGCGAAAACGTGCGCCAGCATGTGTGCGGCGAAAGGAGTGATGCGCTCGTCCTCACCCAGCAAGTCAGGTAAGGCGGAAAAGACAACCAACCCTTTTCCGACTTTGTTCACGGTCACTAGTGGTTCACCTGGGACTGTTGTGATCAGTGCCTGGGCGCCTCTCAATTCTATTCTTTGATAACGAAAGATTTGTCCGGTCAGGTTTTGCGGAGCTTCGCCGGATGAAACACAGCGCGCGTTATGGGCTTCGGCATTGGTGCCGGTTGGGTGTACTCCGATTAACTCGAGTGGCAGGCCTTTGATCTGCGCAGAGTTGAGAACTACCGTCCCGCCGGTCTTTACATAGTCAGTGAGCCTTTGGATCCATTGCGGGGACCAATCGATGTGTCCCCCAACAACGACGGCGCGATAGGGGGCAAGGGCACCCCCAATACTGGGCGCGCCTTTGGCCTGCGATGTTGGACGTTGCGCGTCGGATGCCACTACCACATCGAAGACATCGCCAAAGACGCCATTCACAAATGCCTGACGATCACCGGTTGCAGGTTCACCCTCGACAACCAAACCTGGATAGTAGGCCACGCCGAAGAGTTCGCGCAGCGAACGATCGCTCCGATTAATCTGTGAGATGCCAAAGGGCCAGTGTGGGTAATCGGTCATTTCCCAACCATGTCCGGGATCGAGCAGAAAGGCGATAGGCGTGTAGGGCACGCCGCGGTTGGGATGCTTCTCAGCAAACCGCATGAACTCATCCGTGATGCGACCGAGAGGATTAAGTTGAAAATCGTGGGTGCCGGGTCCAGGCTTGAAGAACTGATCAAAGCCCTGTTCGAGGTAGATGGCTGAGGCGCCGGACATGTAATAGAGGTAATAGCTCTTGCGATACCACGAGAGCGATGGTCCCATCGTGGCTCCGTAGCGCGAATGAAAAAAGTTGTCGGGGCCGGCAAAGTTCTGTTGTTTGGTGAACGTGGTTGCTGTGTCACCGAAGTTTGGTGCGTGGTAATAAAGGAAGCTGCCGCCGAACTGCCGCGCCGCGCCGCGCGTGAAAGCGATGCGCATCCCAAACATTGGCTGGACCGTCGGCGTCTCCATGCCCAGTATATTCACTCCCCATTCAGCGAGCGCGTGAGCAAATGAGGTGCTCGACGTTGCTTGCCCTGGGATCATCTTGTCCCACATGGCGCCCGTCTGCGTATGAAAGAGCGCGGCCCACTTTCGCGCGATCGCATTTGTATAGAAGACCCGATGCGCCTCCATCAATTCGCGGCGCGACATCGCCGGCGAGATCTTAAGTTCAGCCGGAGCCCGATCCCAGACGTAGCCCACGCTTTCGCCGGAAATCCAACCCAGAAACTGATCCTTCAATTCACCATTCAAGAGCTTCCACGCAGCTTGACCATCCGCCTCCGGCATTTGCGCCGAGCCGTAGTTGATGAGAATGGCGAATGGCACCTTCGTTTCTCGAAGATAACGCAGGAAGGCACTACCTTCTTTCAGATACTCCGGCATGTTGTTGATGTAGATAACCGGCACTACTAGTTTGGAACCGAAGAGGGGAACATCGCGAGCGCCTTTATACTTTCCTACAAACTCTTCGATGGGCTCGGCATTAAAAGGAAAGAGCGGCCGCTCTTCCTTCGGCTTGTCGTAAAGCTTCCAGAAATCAGTGGCAATATTCCACGGCATCAGGAAGTCGCGTCCACCAACCTTAGGACGCTGCCACGCTGCCGGAACCTCAAAGGACGATGACGCGTTGACGAGCGAAGTGAGTGGCGGGCGCGTCATGGACCATTCGCGCAGATAACGCATCGCCGCGAAATCGGGTTTGCGGCGTCCCACGGGAACGTAAGCCAAATCGTTTGTAAGCAGCAAACTGTCGATATGGCGCCGCGCATTTGCGGCCTTCTCGATCTCAATCGAAACGCGGCCGGTACCTTTTTCAAGCTTTACATCGGCTGCATCCCAAACGAATGCCCAGCCCCAGTACATGCTCACTTCATCGTGGGCGTCGATGATGTCTTTAGCGCCAAAGTCGTGATGGAAAGACTCTCGGCCGCCGATACTTATCCTGACCGAAAAGTTCTCCGTCTTGTCCGCCCAGTCGGCATAGCGTACCCACAATTTGTAATTACCTGAACGAGGAATTTCTATGTCATGGGTTAGTCTCCCCGCCGTTTCATCGGCGCTGGCGGCAGCGGAGTTCCATTCGCTTTCGCCACCCTGGGTCCATTCGGCCGAGACGCCCGGTCCATTGATTCCCCACCCGGGAGCTTTAGCTTTCGGCAGGTTCTGCCAGAAAGGGTTGAGGATGGGCTCGCCGGTCGACTGGGTGCTGAAGCCGCGCATGTTCTCCGCTTCAACCCAGATGTACTCCGGATGTGCTTCGGGTCCCCTGGTTTGTAATTGTGCCAGTGAAAATGAAAGGAAGAAGTAGACGAAGCCCGAAGCTAACGACAAGATGATCATGGCGCGAAGGTAGTTCTTCATGCTGGTGGAAGTCGAAGGGTAAAACAGATAAACATATAGGACCTATAGTCGTATAGGTCCTATATGTTTACCTCACCGTTCCCGTGTTACCGCTGGTTCTCTAGCCGAGCGCTTCAAGACATTCTGCCAGGCTGCGTTGTCTACAGGTAAACATCGGTGTATCGCGCAAGGTGAAGGCGCTCGCCTTGGTCTCGCGTAACTCCTGGACCAGGTCAAGAAAATCTGCCGGGTGGTCAGTCTCAAAGGCAACTACGAATTCCTGATCGTCCAACCCAAATGAATAGGTGGTGTGTAGCTTTACGGAACGATATTTGGTCCCAATGCGGATGTGTTCGTCCATCATCTCCTGCCGCTGATCGGCAGTGCGGGTGTACCATTCGCGGGTCTTCACAAAAGGATAGACGAAAAGATAATCCGACTTACCGGGGATAATGTGCAGGCGATCTTCGACGTGGTCGGGATTGTCCTTGTCGATATACATCGAACGCTTCGTCATCGACAGAAACGATTGGGCTGGCTCCAGGTATTTGGCCATTTGAGTGTGATTCAGTCGTGAGGTCATTTCCTGAATCGGATCCAGTTCATAGCCAATCCGCCAAATCATGAAATCAACATTCGTGCGTAAGCCGATAGTGGAATAGGTGTGAACCAGCAGCTGGCGGCGAAACTCCTCCACCGTATCGACAAACTCTTCCCGGCATTGCTTCTTCTCAGTGTCTGCCAAAATGCGCCATTCGGGACGCGCGTGGTAGAAAGTGAAGTTAACAAATTGCCTTGGGAGCTTCGCTTTCTGTTCCTCGAGCTCAATGCAATTTGGGGCCAGCCTTAGCGAGCCTCTGGGTGCATTGCCTTGGTCCTTGTCCGTAGCCATTAGCAGTAACCTCTAGAGTGTGAAGAGAATTCGCTTTGGTATTGCAGCGATGAACTGTTGACGCGCAAGTATTCTGCCCAGTCCCTCGCATGATTGCAACCGGGGAGGACAGGCGGAGACATATGAAGTACTGGGTCAGTCTGATAAATCAGGATACATCACAGAACCGAACGCGGTCAGATATATGAAACTCCGGGGCCTCAGCGCCAAAGGCGCGAAATGCGAAAGCCTGGGGCAGCGCCCCAGGTTGGATTAGTCAAAATCGTCTTAGCGCTGAAGGCGCGAAATGTGTAGCTTCATCGTCAACAAATGTTTTTGGGTGAAGAGAACGATTTCGCGCCTTCAGCGCTTCTAGAAATGTAGCTACGTTCACCTGGGGCGTTGCCCCAGGCTCTCAGATTTCGCGCCGTTGGCGCTGAGACCCAAAGTTTTCGGTTCCAAACTGAATCGAATTTCGATCGCAGCTATTGCCTGAGCTATACTCGCCGAGTTTTGATTGATTAGTAGCCGGTTGGAGGGAACCAGGGATGGGGCCAAGGGTAATTTTTGTCAGGCTGACACCGCTTGTGGTCGCGACTTTGCTGTTTGCAGTGGCTTGTTCGAAGACTGACAGCACCACCACAAGTCAACCTCGACCGGCTGGATCTCCCGCCAGTCCCGCGAATGCTTCAACCGATGAGTTTGCTGCGGCGCGAGTCACCTTCAAGAAGGACTGCGTGTCTTGCCATGGAGACGATGGCACTGGCGGTCCCATAAAACTCGACGATGGCACGACGCTGAAAGTCCCGAGCTTGCGTGAAGGCCACGCGCTGAAGCATAGGGATGAAGAATTCGTCAAACAGATTACTGATGGCGGCGACGGAATGCCGAAGTTTGGTGACAAACTTTCACGTCAGGAAATAATCGATCTGGCTCGATTCGTCAGGAAGGAATTTCAGGGAGGTAAATAGTAAATGATGAATGGTGAATGGGATTCAGCGGCGCCTGCTCGGTTTACTATTTACCATTCACCATTTACCATTCACCTACCCATGCACCCGTAGCTCAGTTGGATAGAGCGCCTGACTTCGGATCAGGAGGTCGCAGGTTCGAATCCTGCCGGGTGCACCAATACTCCGATTCCAATGGCAGTGATTATCTGGACAGATTATCTAAAATACCGGGCAGCGCTCCGACAATTCGATTTAGCCAAACTTGAAAACATTATCCGGCATTCGGATGAGCGTTTCCTTGATACGGAGACTGAACGCGCTGTAGTCGTTGGTCGACACGACCTGCAACTGGTTGCGATTCCCTATGAAAGCAAAGGGGACGTGATTACTCCGGTAACGGTTCATGCTATAACACGTCAGTTGATTCGCTTTCGACTGCGAACCGGGAGATTCACCTATGACTGAAACTCGTCTTAAATACTTTGAGCAGGAGGACGTCTTACACTTGGTTATTTCCGAGGAACCAGAAAGCAGAAGCGTGGAGCTGAGCCCAAATATTACGGTCGAGCTAAACGATAAGAATGAGATGATAGGCGTCGAGATATTGAACGCCAGCGCTTTTTTGCGAGACACACTGCTCGAATCCGTTCAAGCAAAAACTTTGCAACTGATTGGTGCCGAAGCGTCCTGACTTCCAATTAGACGGTGGCCTCATTCCGGCACTTCGGTGCACCAATCCTTGTTTCGACCTTACAGCTATCAACAGTGCCTTCGGTAGCTTTGGCAGCCTTTACCAGATTGAGCCGCTGCGGCCGCAATCTGTAGCGAGTTCTTGACGGTCCCCATGGCCGCTGCCTGAATGGCTCCGCGCACAACGATAGTCACGCCGCAATACATGCAATTGACTGTATTCCGATCATCGGGCAGCTGGAGTGCCCCTCCGCAGTTAGGGCATTGGGCGGGCTTGAATGTCATTGGAATCATTCTCCTAGCTGCGAGTCTCGTGAGTTAGTAGAAGTTGGGAGGGGATGACTACTCGATCGCAACCATAAATTTTCTATACAGTGCGTGAGCGGGGCTCACCGGGAATGCCCCGAAACTGTGTAGATCAGGAGGTTGCAGGTTCGAATCCTTCCCGGTGCACAACTACTTTTGGTCTCAGCGCGTAAAGTGAGTACCGCTTAGGCATCCGCCGCATCCGCAACCTTGCGCTGCTCAATCGGAAGGTAATCGCGCGTGGGTGAACCCAAGTACACTTGCCTTGGTCTGGCGATCTTTTGTTCCGGATCCTCCAGCATCTCCACCCATTGCGCCAACCATCCTGACGTCCGCGGAATCGCAAACAGCACCGGAAACATGTCGACTGGGAAACGCATCGCCTGGTAGATAATCCCGGAATAAAAGTCCACGTTGGGATAGAGCCGGCGCTTGACGAAGTAATCATCTTCCAATGCGATTCGTTCCAGCTCGAGGGCAATGTTAAGCATCGGATCACGACCGGTAACTTCAAACACCTGATCAGCCACTTGCTTGATGATGCGCGCGCGAGGATCGTAGTTTTTGTAAACACGATGTCCGAAGCCCATCAGGCGAAACTCACCCGCCTTTACGCGCTTGATGTAGTCGGGGACCTTATCAACCGAGCCAATCTCCTTCAGCATGCGCAGCACCATCTCATTCGCGCCGCCGTGCAATGGCCCGTAGAGGGCCGCCGCCGCGCCGGCCATGGCCGAAAAGGGATCGGTGTGAGCACTGCCGATACTCCGCATCGCACTGGTGCTGCAATTCTGTTCATGGTCCGCATGAAGGATAAAGAGGATCGTGAGCGCGCGTTCAAGTATCGGATTTGGCTGATACTTCAGCTCCGTCGTCTTGAACATCATGTTGAGAAAGTTGCCTTCATAGCTGAGATCATTATCGGGGTAGGCGTATTGCATTCCGATCTGATGGCGATAAGCAAAAGCGGCAATCGTGGGCACCTTCGCAATCAGCCGGTAAATCTGTTTCCTGCGGCTGTCCTTATCGAAAATGTCTTTGGCATCGGGATAGAACGTCGAGAGAGCCGCCAAAGTCGCTTCAAACGTGCCCATTGGATGGGCGTTGTAATGGAACCCATCCATCACCTTTTTAATGTTCTCGTTGATAAACGTGTGATAGGTGATGTTGTAGGTGAAGGCTTTTAATTCGTCGGCATTTGGTAGTTCTCCGTTAAGGAGCAGGTACGCGACTTCAAGGTAGGTGCTCTTTTCCGCCAGCTGGTCGATGGGATAGCCACGATACTCGAGGATGCCTTTATCGCCGTCAATGAATGTGATTCGACTCTTGCAGGAGGCGGTGTTCATGAACGCCGGATCGTAGGTCATCATGCCAAAGTCGTCTTCCGACGTTTTGATCTGGCGCAGGTCCATGGCCTTGATGGTCCCGTTTTCAATGGGCAGGTCGTATTGCTTTCCGGTGCGATTGTCGGTGATGGTTAAGCTGTTCCCACTCATGGCGCGTCTTCTCCTGGCTGGTTTGATGCGGATTGCATTGCAGATTAACCCTCAGCAAAGTCTAACGCAAACGGTAAGTTTGTGATCTTGGCTGGGGGCTCACGAGTCGGGCGCAAACTATTAGCTCGGGCGACTCCGCACAAAGTAGTTTAGCTCCTAACGGAGCCAGGAACGCTACCGGCTGCACTGTGGAAACGGTGTTGGCCAAAAAGCTGTCAAGACGACGAGGTGTGGGATAAAATCCGCTCGCTCAAAGCTCGCTTTCGAGATCTCACTCAAAGACCACCCGGCCCAAAGGAGTTCCGCCAAATGAACATCAAGAAGTTTGTCTTGACAGTAGTTGTCGTTTTTATCGTCGCCAATCTAGCCGGCTTTCTGATCCACGCTTCCCTGTTAGCACCCGACTACATGGCGGTGGCAACTCACTACCGGCCGACGGGTGAGGAAAAGTTGCTTTTCATGAACCTCGCCTACCTGGCATTTGCGATTGGTTCGGTTTGGGTTTATGCGAAGGGCGTTGAGAATAAACCTTGGCTGGGGCAGGGAATCAGATTTGGTATCGCTATGTGGTTGATTCTGGCTGTTCCTTCGTTCTTTATCGCTTACGCAGTGCAGCCGGTGCCCATGTCGTTGATGATCAAGCAGGTTCTATTTGAAGGTGTGGATAAGATCCTGCTGGGGATTGTGACGGCGGCGCTGTATCGACCTTAACAGCAAACAGCGGACGGCGCCGGAAGTTCAGAGTTCCACCTTTAGGTTGCGGTGGCGAAACGCCCAAGCTAAAGCTCGAACACCTTGAACTCTAAACTTCGGGCGCTGTTTGCTTGATTGCTACTTCACGCTCAGGAGCTCCAGATCGAAGAGCAAGGTAGCGTTTGGAGGAATGTCAGGTGGTCTGCCCATTGGGTAAGCTAGTGGCCCTGGAATCACTAACTTTCGTCTGCCCCCAGGTTTCATTGTTGACACTGCCTCATCCCATCCCTTAATCATCGACTGGACTCCAAACTTATATTCCATTGGCAGCCCTTTCTTACGGGAACTGTCAAACTCAAAACCATTTTCCAGAGTGCCGGTGTAGTGAACGGAGACTGTCTGGCCCTTCTGTGGTGCGGCGCCAGTTCCGATAACCAGGTCAGTGTATTTAAGTCCCGAAGGAGTTGTGATTTCGTGGGCGGCGACGCTTCCTCCACGATTCCTGACCATATAGAAGATGGCTCCCGCCGCGAACACGAGCACCACCACGATGGCAATTATTCGAGCCTGGCGATTACGCCCTGCCGGTGGATTCGCTTTGGTTGGCGCATAAAGGCCCTTGTTACGTTTCCGCGTCTTTCCGGTTTTTCGCTGTCTACTTTGAGGCAAGTTTTGATTTCTCCTGTCGCTTGATGGTTAAGTGAGTCCTTTATAGCTGGTTTTGAGAGTAGGTTCAATTTGATGAGGCCTCTTTTCAGAGCTGTCAGAACCACCTGCGTTAGCGGGTGGGCCTGTTGTTGGTATTGCTGGCCCAGACGGCCCACCCGCTAACGCAGGTGGTTCTGACAAATCTGGGGAGGAGAAATCAACATAGCGGAAAGACGAAAAGCGGTCGAAAACCAAAAAGCGGGCCGGAGATTGAAATCTCCAACCCGCCTTGAGTTATTGTTTTAGACGAGAACTGTCCGCGGATTAACACGGAACATGATGACTACTTTTGGGCTGCTCTCTTAGGCGCCCGTCTCGTCAACGTTGCACCGGTGGGCGGGGCCCACCTCTAAACGGAAAGGCTTGATGCTTCAGCGATCTCCAATCGGCTGAGCCTCCTCCAATTGCGACAGGCGAATGTTTCCGTTAATTCCGTGGGCCGAGATTGAAGTGCCTCCGCGACCAATCTGCGCGCTATACCTTCCCCGCTTGCTCTTGTCCACGGTGACGTTGGGCAGATCCGATGTCACATTGCCGTTCATGCCATGAGTTTCGAGATCGGCATTTACACCCTCGCCCACGCGCAGGTCAATATTGCCGTTAATGCCACTGATATCGATCCCTTTATTTAGCTGTTTCAGTCCCACCGAGACGTTGCCGTTGATCCCTCTGAACTCTGCCGATCCGGAGGCCTGGTCAATCTGAACCTTGCCGTTGATGCCGTTGACCTCCACGGGTCCTTCAATTTCCCCGACCACGACTGAGCCATTGACACCTCTGGCCACCAATGAGACCTGTTTGGGCAGACGCAGAGTGACCCGCTCTGACGGGCTCGAACCAAAAATTCGACCAAGCAAGGAGCCGTCACCCTTTTCGCCCCGAATCGTTAACCCTGACGAGTTGTGGTCAATGACCACCCTGCGCCGATTCAAAGCCTCCTGGCTGTCGCCGGTGCGTTCGATGTAGACTTCCGCCGTTTTACTGTCGGAGGTTTCAATCTTCACCGCGCCGTTAATCGAGGAAATCTCGACCCGCGCGCCAGCTGCGAGGTCATAACTCTTGCGAATCTCTTCGCGAGCCTGCACCGCAGATGGGTTTTGACTATGAACGCCAAGCTTCCAAGTGCTGAAGCTGCCACCGTTCTTAGTATGCGAACGCACTAAACCAGCGACACCAGCAATCACTATCAAAACGACGACCAGGATTATTTTCTTCATAGGGGCAGCCTTTCCAGGGAAGTTTGAATTCCTCTGGTTTTACGACCAGACACGAGTTTTGGTTCACTCTGTTTCTTCTTTTTTTGGTAATTCAAAGGACTCGATCGCGTTCAAATCCGACCGGCATGGCTCACAGGAAACCGAGGATTCACCTTTCTTGACATAACCTTTGCCTGCGGCATACAGTCAGTACCACCGTGCCACTTTAAGATTTCTAGAGAGTGCCTCTCGGTATTTCTGCCAATTTCAAAAGCTTGTAGTGCGCAATGATCGAAAAGGATTCCAGGCATCGTACCGTATTGGTTGTTGAGGATGGCGAGGACGCTCGCTATGTAATGCGCCTTCAGCTTGAGCGGGTTGGTTATCGGGTAATCGAAGCACAGGACGGGAAGGAGGCGGTTGAAGTGGCGATGCAAGGCCGCCCGGACATTATCCTGATGGACTTGTCCTTGCCCATCATGGATGGTTTCGCGGCGACGGAGAAAATTCGCGCCAGCGACGGACTCGCTGGAGTTCCCATCATCGCGGTTACCGCGCATCAGGAGACCGACTTTCGCGAAGGGGCCAAAGCCTCAGGATTTGACGCCTACGTCACCAAGCCAATCGATATCAAATGGCTCAGCGAACTCATTGAGGGACTACTCCCCTAAGGATCTTCGAACGGCTTCATGGGTGACGAACCCATAGAACCCGGCAGCGAAGATTTTGCAGAACTCATCAAGCGACTTTAGTAAACTCAGAAGACACCTCATCAATAAACGAAGTGGTCAGAACCACCTGCATCAGCCGGCCGGGTATGTTGTTCTGATTCATGTCCCCGC
>JANNJZ010000502.1:0-4213 GCA_031396065.1 Pyrinomonadaceae bacterium
GAGGTCTTCTGTGGTGGGTTCCATTATGTGGTGTCCGCGCAGATTACAGTGCATTCCTCAGGGACACGAACAGTTTTTCGCCACATAGGTGGGAAGCTACAGCCTGCTCAGAAACGCCATCAAGTTTTTGTCATCGCGCCATTTCGCTCGGCCCTTGGTGCGGCTGACCTCGCAGCGTGCTAACGCCTTGGCTTTCATTTCCAGATCCGCTTCGGCATAGATATTGGTCGTGTTGAGGGATACATGGCCCAACCAGGCTCTGATGGTATTGATGTCCACTCCTGCGCGCAGCAAATGGGTTGCACTGGTGTGGCGAATAGTGTGTGGGCTTACGCGCTTGCGCCTCAGAGCTGGCATTCGCTTGGCCACGGCCTTGGCATGACGTTCCACCATCGCGTGAACGCCATACCTCGTCAGAGGGCATCCTTCGCGGTTGAGGAAGACATGATCGCCTTCCGGACGGCCTCGGATCAACCGGAAAAGTTCCTGGACAGTCTTGTTCCAGAGCGGACAGTGGCGAAGTTTGCTGCCTTTGCCGCGAATAACTGCTGACGAGGGATCCCTGCTGGGAGTCGCCGCCAGATGGAGGTCTAGGATTTGAATATGGGCAGCTTCATCGGCGCGCGCGCCGGTGTTGTAGAGAAAGAGCAACAACGCGTAATCGCGCCGACCTTGAGGCGTGTTGACGTCGGGCGCCGCCAACAAAGCGTCCATTTCGTTTTTTTCCAGATAGGTGATTCCCGGTCGCGCGCACCGTTTGAATGGAATCGCGCACAGTTCCCCCGACCAGTCCATATACTCGGGCGCGCGACGCGCGATGAAGTGGGCCAGAGACCGGACGGCGGCCAACCGCTGGTTGCGTGTGGCGATACCGCAATGACGCTGGGTTTCCAGTTCCAGCAAGAACGTGCGCATTCGCTGAGAGGTGAGAGCTTCAACCACGAGGCGTTCGACCGGGGTGTGGGCAAGTCGAGCCATGACCGGCAGCATCAGACGCAAAGTGTCGCGATAGCTCCGCTGAGTGTTTCGAGCCAAGTTTCGCTCGTTCACAAGGTGTTCGAGCAAAAACCGGCGAACCCACGGCCCAAGTCTGGCGGTGTCAGCCTTGGTGGGGATTTTCCTCCGTGTATTGTTCAAAACGTTGGTTGGCTTCATCAAGCAACTCCGGTGTCATGGTGAGATAAACCTGCGTGGCCGCCAAATGGACGTGCCCGAGATAAACGGACAGTTGCGGCAAGAGTCGCTGCACATCTTTGTTTCGGCGGTACCAAGAGGTGACGCGATGGACCGCAGAGGTGTGGCGCAGGTCATGGAGACGAGGTTGATATCGGGCTCCATCGACTCGTCGCACTCCTGCTTCCTGGCGGACTCGGCGGAATGCGGCCTCCACAGTAAATTGATTCACTCGATTTCCTCGTCGAGTTGTGAAGACGGGCGTTTCTTGGCCAACGTTCGATTCGCGACCCACTGGGCGCGAAAAGTAATCGCTCAAAACTTCGCCCAGGCGAGGAGTAAACGGAACCAGGCGGCTCTTGAAAAACTTGCTTTTCACGACGGTCAGGAGCGACTGGTCGAGGTCAACGTCGATCCGGTTCAATGCCACCGCTTCCCTGACGCGCAGGGCGGTGGCGTAAAGCAGAATCACCAAGACCCGCATCGTCTCCGGTTCCATGCAACTGCAATTTCGTTGGTAAGTTTTGGTGGCCCGGAGCAGGCGTTGCAGTTCGTCGCGGCTGTAGATGTAAGGGATGAAGGGTGGCGGACGCACTGGGATCACCTCTGGCAGTGGCATCTTCACTCCATAGTCCCGACTGATGACATAACGGAAAAAGCCCTTCAGAGCGTTGTGCTTGATGTGCCACGCACTCGTGACAGGACCCTTGCCGTAAAGGAACTGCGTGGTCTGCCGAACACCGACCTTCTTGATATCGATCTTATAACGCAGACCTCGGCAAAACGCGCGCAGAATGCCCGCGTTGGTCTGGCACCGTTCGCCCAGCGAACGCCGGTGCGCGATGTATCGGTCAACCAATCGACGCAACTTCATGCCAGACCTCGCAAATCCATCCGGCCCACTTCACGCAACTGCGGCAGATCCACTTTGGCGTAAATGCGGGTCGTCTCCGGATTGGTGTGACCGAGATGATCCCCGATCTCCTTCAAAGAGAGCCCTTGGTTCAGCAGCCGGGTTGCACAAGCATGTCGCAAACAATGAGGGCCGTGGTGGGGCAACTTGACTCCGAGACCGCGCAACCGGCGTGCCACCACGGGCCAAAGCGTATTGGTGTGTATCGGTCGATACGGAGCTCGGCAGGTCAGAAACACTTCACACCGTTCGGATCTCGGGCGGACTTTCCTCAAGTAGCGAATCACGGCATCGCCCACCGAACGAACCAACGGATATTCCTGGGCTTTGCGCTGTTTTGGGCGATTGACTCGAAGCAACTCCCGCTTCCAGTCGAAATCACCCAAGCGCAAGCCTGCGACCTCACCCGCCCGTAGACCATAGACGCAGAGCAACAGAACAATGGCACGGTCACGAATGGCGCTGGGACGGTTACCTTTGAGGCAGCTCAATAGCCGGCGAACTTCCCGCCAGGATGGTCCAAACGGAAGCGATTCGCCGGCGTAACACCGGGGCGATTTGATGGTGTCCGCCAGCCCTTTGCGACACCAATCTCTCTGTTCCGCATAACGAATGAAACCCCTCAACGCGCTCGCCCGAGTTTGGATCGTTGACCGTGCGTAGCGACCGCGATTGGCCTTGCCGACCAACCACTGGTCTATTTCCTTTGCCGAGACATCGCGGAGCGAACGCGTGCGCCGTGGGAGGGTAGAAAGAAAGTGCTGAACCGCAAAACAACGATAGGTGACGGTGCGAGGCGACAATCCCTGCTCCTGCTGCATGTAGGCCTCGAATGAAGCGACTAGCTTGCCGTGCGGCTTGGGACATCGCGGAGGAAGTTCCAATCGTCCCATGAACCGGAGCCACCGAGTCGCGTGCCGGATGAAACGTCGGCGGCTAGTCGAAGGTTCGGTAATCGGCATGGCCAAAGTACGGCATCCCCAACGGCTGGCGCATCGTTTGATCCCCTTCAGGCCAATCAGTTGATGAGGCCGATCGGCCAGGCGCAGCCGTTCCGTGATCGCCAGCAGGTAATGCGCACCTTCCTTCAGCGTTTGCTTCGCGAGCCCTTGGCTTGCCAAGTGAACAAGGTACCTGCGCCGTTCAAAGGCCAATGGGCCTGAGTTGTGGCGAGTGAACGCATGATCGCGTTCGAAAAGCTTTTCGAACATAAGCGTGTCAATGTTTCAACTGACATCGACATCAACACCTCGTCACAGTGCAAGTTGCGGCGACCTTATGTGGCGAAAAACTGTTCGTGTCCCTGGGGAAAGCACTGTAATCTGCGCGGACACCACATAATGGAATCCACCACAGAAGACTTGAAGATGAAGCCGTTCGAGCCGGAGTTCGCGGGCAAGATGAATTTCTATCTCTCCGCGGTGGATGACCAGATGCGGCATTCTGACGACGCTCCGACCATCGGCTTGCTGCTGTGCAAGGACAGCCGGAACAAGCTCAAGATTGAGTATGCCCTGCGCGACGTGAAGAAGCCCATCGGTGTGGCGGAATGGCAGACGCGGCTGGTGGAATCCCTGCCGAAGAAACTTCGCGGCTCATTGCCGACGGTGGAGGAACTGGAACGGGAGTTGGGAGAATCCAAGGCCAGCGGAGGCGGAAAATGATTTTATTGACTGACTATCCAGCCCGGCGCGTCCAACGATTTATTGAACAGCCGACGCTGAATTTGCCATGTAAGTTTCGCTGCCACTTGGCCGCCGAACGTGATATGAATTCACCAACTCATAAAAGCCTATGACCACACACCAATTCTCCCGTCGCACGTTTCTCAGCGGGGTCGGCGTCACGATGGCGCTGCCGTGGATGGAATCGCTCACCGTCTGGGGCGCCCCCTCGGCATTGCGCGTCGGAACCATGACCAGCGAATTGTTGTTATGCAGCCGCAACAAATAAAACTCCTGGGCTTCTCCGTTGATTTGGCGAGCTTCGATTTGTTCGATGATGCCGACGCCCTGCGATGGATAAACGACTTTCTGCCCGACTTTGAAGACCACTTGCTGTCCTCCTTTTCATTTTAATGACGCCGCCAGCGGCGATGTGGCGAAGATCAATGTTGCCAATGCTGTG
>JANNJZ010000004.1:0-6640 GCA_031396065.1 Pyrinomonadaceae bacterium
GCTCGAGACACGGTCTATGTTGACCCTTACGCAAAGGACGATACTGAACACTACATCAGTTATTTCAAGCGGAGTTTCAGCAAAGACGCTGCATTCGAATGTCTGGTGGGAGCCAATCCCGAAACCGGCACCGGCGTAACAATGGAAAACGCCAAAATGGAAATGCCCCAGGTAGTAACACCCAACGGAGCGACGCTTCGGACATATCGGCTGGTACTGGGTGCAACCGCAGAATACACCATCGCCGCCGGCGGCACCGTACCACTGGCGATGGCCCGCATGACCACTTCGCTAAATCGCGTGAACGGTATTTATGAACGCGAGCTGGCTTTGCGTATGACCCTGGTGGCCGGCAACGAACAGTTCATTTACACCGACCCGAACACCGACCCTTACACGAACAACGATGGTTTTGCCATGTTGGGTCAGCATCAGGTCAACGCCGATAATCTCATCGGCTCGGCTAACTACGACATGGGTCACGTTTTCAGCACCGGCGGCGGCGGGACTGCCCGGATCAGATCAACCTGCAACCCAACCTTTAAAGGACAGGGAGTAACAGGATTAACGAGTCCGGTGGGCGACCCTTTTGATGTTGATTTTGTCGCGCATGAAATGGGACATCAGCATGGCGGCCTGCACACATTCAACACGACCTCCGGGATCTGCGCTGGGTTTGCTCGAACCACAATTTCAGCGTTTGAGCCGGGCAGCGGCTCGACCCCTATGTCTTACGTTGGCACGTGCGCGCCCAATAACCTGCAACGAAACGCGAACGACTATTTCCACGTCAGAAGCCTGGAAGAGATGGTGACTTACATGACCGGAGGCGGCAACTGCGCAGCTCAAACCGGTACCGGCAATACTCCGCCCACGGTCAACGCTGGCGCCAACTTCTCCATTCCCAGAAACACTCCCTTCGCTCTCACCGCCTCGGGGAACGACTTAAACGGCGATGCGATTACTTACGCGTGGGAAGAATATGATCTTGGGCCCGTTGCACCGCCCGAGGGTGACGCCGACGGCATGGCTCGTCCCATTTTCCGCACTTACCAGCCGACCACAAATCCCACCCGCGTCTTCCCGAGCCTGCAATACATCCTCAACAACGCCAATGTGCCTCCGGCGACTTACGCTTGTGGCCAACCCGCACCCTGTATAACCGGAGAATCGCTACCCAACATCACCCGCACCATGAACTTCCAGGTTACCGCACGCGACAACCGCGCTGGAGGGGGCGGGATCGTTTCGGCGCAGATGCAGGTCAACGTCAATGCCGCCGCCGGGCCGTTCGTCGTGACGCAACCCAACACGGCGGTAAGTTGGACCGGCTTTACACAGCAAAACGTTTTATGGGATGTCGCCGGCACCACTGCTGCGCCAATCAGCGCCGCCACTGTAAACATCCTGCTGTCCACCGATGGTGGAAACACATTCCCAACCACACTGGCAGCAGGTACCGCCAACGACGGAACCGAATCAATTACGGTTCCCAACCTGACAACGACGACTGCTCGCATCAGGGTGGAAGCAGTGGGAAACATCTTCTTTGACATTTCCGGTGCGAACTTCAGTATCGCAGCGATACAAGTACCGGATATATCGATAGCCGTGTCACCTTCCTCGACGACCGAAGACAGTCCTACAAATTTGGTCTACACGCTCACCCGCACCGGTGATAACGGCGGTCCACTGACCGTCAATTTCTCGGTAGGCGGAACAGCAGCCTTCAACACCGACTATTCCCAGAGCGGAGCGGCGACATTCACGCCCTCGAGCGGCACCGCAACCTTCGGCACCGGCAGCTCGACGGCTATCATTACGATTGACCCAACCGCCGATAGCACTGCGGAGACAAACGAAACCGTGGTTCTTACCGTCACGAGCGGTATCGGCTACAACGTCGGCACTCCGAGTGCTGCTACGGGAACGATCACCAATGACGACACACCAACGCTCAATTACAGTCTGGCGAACTACGTCGTATCTGAAAGCGCCGGCTTCGTAACCGTTAATGTAACGCGTTCGGGGGATACTTCGACGGCCGTCGCTGTTGACTACACCACCAGCGACAACAGCGGTGTGATTCCGGATGAAGCGCAGGCGGTCGCGCTCTGTGGTACGGTCAACTCCATCGCGCTATCCAAGTGTGACTTCAACACTGCGCTCGGCACTCTGCGCTTTGCCTCCGGTGAAACTATCAAAAGCTTCACCGTGCTCTTAACTCAGGACTCCTACATTGAAGGCACGGAACGAGCGCCGCTCACCTTGAGCAATCCAACCAATGGAGCGGTACTCGGCACTCAGATTACGGCGATGCTGGAAATCACTGACGACGCTACTGAGCCGTCAACCAATGCCATCGACGACCCGAGAAACTTTGTCCGCCAGCACTATCACGACTTCCTCAATCGCGAGCCCGATCAGGCCGGCTGGGATTTCTGGACCGACAACATCGCCAAGTGCAACGACCCTGCACGTCGGCCACCAGGACAGACCGAGGCTCAATGCATCGACAAGCAACGAGAGACGACCAGCGGCGCTTTCTTTTTGTCACCCGAGTTTCAATACACTGGCTCCTACATTTACACGGTCTACAAAGGGAGCCTCGGCCGCAGTCCCACCTTCCTTGAATTCATGCGCGACGTGCCGCAACTCGTCAACGGCATCATTGTCGGCGGTGCGATCTCTGGGCCGGTCATTGAAGCGAATCGCGCCCAGTACCTGACCGGGTTTGTTCAGCGCGCTGAGTTCGTGAATAGCTACGGTGCTCTCACCAACCAGGGTTACGTCGACAAACTCTTCCTGACCACCGGCACCAGCGTCAGCAGCGCCGACCGGCAGGCACTTGTCAACGGACTCAACGGCGCCACGGAGACGCGAGCCTCGGTGCTGCACAAGGTGGTCAATGGGACGCGCGTGATCTCGGAAGCGCAGGTAGAGATCATCGCCACCTATGGCAAGGCGTTTTACGATACGCAATTCAACCCGGCGTTTGTACAGATGGAATACTTTGGCTACATGCGCCGGAATGAGGACACAGCCGGGTTCAATTTCTGGCTGGGCAAGTTGAACTTCTATGGCGACTTCATCACGGCTGAGATGGTCCGCTCGTTTCTGCTCTCACCCGAATATCGCCGACGATTTGCCGCGCCTTAACCGGGAAAGCAACTCGGCCGAATCCAGGCGTTTAGAGTACAAGCTTTAGCTTGCGTGGTTGGGCAACGACAACCTAAGGCATAGGTCCGAATCCCGGCGTTCATAGTACAAGCTTTAGCTTGCCTGTTTGGTCAGCGGCAACCTGAAGGTTGGACTCTAAACGCCTGTCTCTAACGAAACAATTAAAGCAGCGCTCGATACTTTGAGCCGAGTTCGGGCTTACCCCACACCTCGTAGAACTTTACGAGTTCACCAGCTGCCAGCTTCGTCCGCCAGTGTTGCGCACCTTGCACTTCGTTTGCATCTTTGTAGGCTGCCAATAAAACCGTCTCAGCCTCACTGTGTTTTTTTTGCGCCGTCAGGCTTTCGGCCAGGTGGATGCGGGCCAGAGTTATGCTCGGCGCACCGCGGTTCATCGACGTTTGAAATAGCTCGACGGCCTGACGCCCAAAGGATTCTCCGTCGCCCGGCCGCCCGGTGCGGGTGAGGAAGATACTTCGCGCATCACAGAGATTGCCTTTAGTCACCTTATTGTTTGGGAACTTCTGACCGTAAATCTCTTCGGCTCGTATCAACGCTGGTTCCGCTGCCCGACAGTCACCCTTGAAACACAGCGCATAGATGCTCAGCCACAAGCTCCGCGCCTGATAGGCATTGCCAACGCCCCATATTTCCACGCTGATGGTTTCGCTCTCCTGCAGGGACGCGAGAGCCTCGTCAAACTCGTTCTTCCAGGTCAACGCTTGTCCCAGATAATTGAGCGCGTCGCTCCACTTCCATCGAGTGCTGGGCAGCTCGCGATACTCTCCAATGGCCTCACGCAGCAGAGTCGTCGACTCATCGAGACGCCCCTGTCCATAACGTACTAATCCCAGTCCAGCTTTTGCGTCCGCTCGAACTTCACGATTTGATTCCTGCAATTGTGCAGCGACATGGAGGGCTTCGACGTACGCTGATTCGGCTGACGAAAAATCACCTTTGGTCCACTCAAGAGCGCCGAGTCCAAGGAGAGTCGAGGTAAAAACTCTGATCTGAAGTTGGTCTTTCGGTGGCTGTCTGTGAAAAATGTTGATTGCCCTCTGATAAGACTTTTCGGCTGTTGCGTATTCGCCTTTGCTCGATTGCACAGATCCCAGACCGGCAACAGCAAACGCGATTTCAGGATGATCCGGCCCATAGATTTGAGTTTGTGTTGCCAGTGCGGCCTTCAGGTAACGCTCGGCGTCAGCAAAGCGAAGCTGGGAAAGATACGCCATACCTACGGTGCGCTGCAGCGAAGCGCGGGCCTCGGGCTCTTCCGCCAATTGCGCCTCGATCCGCGGTGCCAAGTCGTCCAACATCTGATTGATGGTGGCCCCGCGGCTATTCCCGGTTCCCGCCGAAGCAGCCGCCGGGTTGGAATAAGCGAGGGCGGACGACAGGAAATTGCTGATGCGTTCTGCCTTGGCCTGTTCGACTCGCGCGCGGTCGCGTTCGTGGCGAGCGACCCGTCCCTGCCAAACCGTCCCAATTAGCCCGGCCCCGATGGCCAGAAGGACTAATGCTGCTGCCGCTACGCCGACTTTGTTCCGGCCAATAAACTTCGAGGCGCGATAAGCGAAGGTGTCTTTGCGGGCGCCGACAGGTAAGCCGGCAGTGTAGCGACCAATGTCTTCGGCCAACTGCGCCGCCGATGAATAGCGGCGCGCCGGTTCTTTACGCATCGCCTTCAATACAATGTTATCCAGATCGCCTCGCAATCGGCGGCGCAAGGCATCGGGCTGTTCCTGGCGCACCCTGCTGACAGATTCGGGCGTGATCCTGGTGACGCTTTTTCCGGTGGTGTGTTCTTCTACACGGCTGACCGCGGTGCTCGGTCTTTCAGGGTCAGTGTCACAAACCAGACGTTCGATCTCTTGCGGCGAACTTTCAGCAAAATGATAAGGCGCATGTCCCGTCAGCAAACGATAAAGGACTACGCCCAGGCTATAGACATCACTTGCGGTCGTGATGGGTCTGCCTCGAATCTGTTCCGGACTCGCGTAGTCGGGAGTCATCAAACGCGCCATGGTGGCGGTTGGCGAGATCGTGTAGGTGGCTAGTCCGGGATTGAGCAGCTTGGCAATGCCGAAGTCCAGCAATTTGGGTTCGCCTTCAGACGTGACCAGAATGTTGCTCGGTTTGAGGTCCCGATGCACGATGAGGTTCTGGTGTGCGTACTGCACGGCTGCACAAACTTTGGTGAAGATCTTTAACCGATCTGAAGTCGTGAGTTTGTGTTCGTCGCAGTACTTGTCGAGGGGTTCTCCCTCCACGTGTTCCATTACGAAGTAAGGCAAACCGTCTTCGGTCATACCGCCATCGATCAAACGCGCGATGTGTGGATGTTCCAAAGAGGCGAGAATCTGTCGCTCGTTACGAAAGCGCCCCAGGAGATCTTCGGTGTCCATGCCGCGCCGTAGGAGCTTGATGGCCACGTTCTTTTTGAATTGGTCGTCGTCGCGCACCGCCAGGAACACGACACCCATGCCACCGCGCCCGATCTCTCGCACCACTTTGTAAGGGCCGATGGCTTGTCCCTGACGACTTAGCCCATCTTCGTTCTTCAGGAGTATGCTGGCGGCCTGCGCTGCCGCCGGCTGGCGCAAAAAATTCTCTGATTCGTCTGCGAATGACAAAAGCGAAGTCACTTCTTCACGCAGAGCCTCTTCGCCGTTGCACTGGTCCGCCAGCCAGGCAGCACGCTCCGCGGCAGGCACTTCCAACGCTGCCTGCACCAGCTCTTCAACTTGTTGCCAACGATTCGAATCCACGGTTCACCCGGCGCTAAGTGAGAGTTCCCGGAACAACCAAATCTTGGCCATCTGCCAATCACGCTGCACGGTCTTCTCAGAGACATTCAAAACCAGGGCCGCCTCCTTATGTTCCAGCCCGCCGAAGTAAAGCAACTCAACCACCCGGCTTTTGCGCTCGTCGAATTTAGCCAGATTCGTTAGCGCCTCATCGAGTTCGAGCAGGTCGGTTGCGTTTTGCTCCGGTGCAATCACAGCGTCTTCGATCGAGAGTCTTTGCGCAGCTCCACCGCGTTTGTCAGTTGCATGGGCACGCGCGTGATCGACCAGAATCCGCCGCATCATCTGAGCAGCGATGCCATAAAAGTGTGAACGGTTTTGCCAGTCTACTCGAGTCTGATCCACCAGCCGCAAATATGCTTCGTTAACCAGGGCTGTCGGTTGCAGTGTGTGAGGCGCTCCTTCACGCCGCAGGTAGCTCCGCGCCAACCGGCGCAACTCGTCATACACAAGCGCAAAGAGCCGTTCGGCAGCTTCAGGATTGCCACCGCTCCACGAACGCAGAATCTCCGTAATGTCGTGCGGTTGTTCCATATCGTCGAACTCGATACCGAAAGCATATCAGCTAAGACGGGGGAAAGCCGAAGGATGTCGGTCAAACAGGGGTTCGACTTTGAACTCAAGACGCGTGACATTGATACCCGCTTTAC
>JANNJZ010000029.1:0-11642 GCA_031396065.1 Pyrinomonadaceae bacterium
GGACTAGGTGACGGACTAGGACTAGGTGACGGACTAGGACTAGCTGAGGGTGACGGGCTTGGCGATGGACTTGGCGTGACCAGAGGACAACTCGGGCACCATCCGATGTCTTTCATCAACGAGTAGGTTAAATCCTGCGGCGTCACTACGCTATGAGACAAATCGCTGCTGATGCTTGGCTCCATCAGTTGGTTTGGAGTAAGGCTCGTGTCCCAGTGTGAGACAGAAGAACCCTGCTCTCGTGGGTTGGGCGTGTACATGCGAAGTCTGCCCGATGCGTCTGCTCCGCCAGGCGCCGATCCATCTATTAGCAACGTTACGTTCACCCCGGACCCCAGTTGGGCCTTGATCGCGTTTCCATTAGCCGTAGTGATTCGTACTGCCGGAATGGTAATCGTTGGATCTGAGCCACCCAACCCGGGGGGCACGGTGACCGTTGCATCATTCTCTACGATGAGCACACCGATGGCTCCTGCGTTCTGAGCGTTTTTTACTTTTTCTACGAAAAAGCAAGTGCCTCGATCAATGAGCGCGATCTTGCCCGAAACCGCTGCGGCGTTTGTCAGTGGGGAGCAGCCGTCAGTAGTTGTAGGTCCGGCCGCATCTGAAGAATCGAGTGCCTGGACCACACCTGCGGTTACACCAGCTGTAGTCAGTTTGGCGCCGAAGTCGGCCGTGCCGACCTGATAGTTCCCCGCAATCGCAGCGGGTGAATTTATTCGCAGCCTTGGAGTCCCCAACACACTCGGTACATCGTTGACTACCTGCGGACCATTCCACACCAAGTTATTTGTGTTGATTGCCGACGTCACGCGCTCCGAGTCAGTCATTTCCGCCCAAGTCTTACTCGTGCTGCTATCGAATAGAAACCGGTCATAGATCGAAGGAAAACGTCCATTTACATCCCCCGCTTGCAGCCCTGAGCTACTATTGGTAAAGGTCTGAAACCCTAAACCATGCGCAAACTCATGAAGGAGCACCGTTACTAGATTCACCCCACCGGCTACGGGGTCATTAGTATCCAGCCCGTAATACCAGTGCAGAGTGTCCAGACATCCGGGTGTGCCAAGGTTGGCATTAAACTGAGCAGTTATTTCCGGTGCCGCATTAGCGTCGCTGTTTGTTAATGCATTCCGCAGCGCGCCTCCGTACCAGGTTCCGGGAACTGAACCCGCGAAGTCTCTATAGATATTAAGGTTATTCCCCGCTGACCCAAGCGTGCCGGAGCTGGACGAACAAACCATGGTGGTTGACCAGGTTGCCGCGATCGTAATCGTTGGACCACTCGTAAGCGTCGCGCCCCAGATGCTGGCCGCAAACTGAAATGCGTTGAGCCGTTGCTGCCCCAGCGTGGTGCCGTTGTTGCCGCCTACTGCCGCCACCGGCGTGGGATCATTAAACCCAACCCCGGCTGCATCGTTGTTCTGAATAACGATGGTCGCCTGACCAAACGCGGTCGAGGTGGCCATCAAACTCACCACCAGAGTGAGCAGTAACACCGGGATTCTTGCGTAAAGCTTTTTCATTATTAAGATCTCTTCCTGGGACCGAATCTACTGTTGCTTGTCCACGAGCTTCGGGTTCGGCTGGTTCTCGGTCGGCTTCCTGTTGGGATCCTCAATCAACTTCGGATCGATCCCGAAAAACGCGCCCGCAGCCTGCGGGTTGTCTACACACGATTGCGAAACACTCCCGTCCTCGTTTACCCGCGCCACGGTCACATTCTGGAAGCGCCCTTTTAGGTCCATCGACACTGAGCCGTCTTCGTGGTGCACCTGCTCCAACCCCTCAGTCGACTGATTGACCATGTCCTTTAGTCCGGCTGCCAGTTTCTGAGCTTCTTCAGGTGTCAGTGGTTTTATCTTCCCGTTCTGGTCAACTTCCACGTCCTGACCGGCCACTTTCACCTTCATGTAGTTTGACTTCTCAGCCACCTGCGCATTCCTTTCTGTTCCATTAGCACTTGCCCGTTGGCGCGATACGACGGTGACCGCCGCTATTGCCAGTACCGCAGCCGCCACCAACACCGTAGTCAGTTTTAGCCGCGTGATTCGCTTCGCCTCGGGCGTTGTTTTCTTCATTTTTTTGCTCACAGTTTCCTCCTCTATTTACTTCTGGAAAATTCTACTCGCTAAATCCGTCCTCAGGGTTAACCGATTCGCGCCCTGGGACCGCAGGCGGCTCGCCTGCAACCAGCGGCGACAGCCGCGCAGGATTTTTTTACAATTGCCGGGACTCAAGGGCGACGTATGCGGCTGAAGCCGCTCTTGCAGGCGAGCCGCCTGCGGTCCCAGGGCAAGCCGCCGCTTTTCCAACCTCGTTAAGGCTGTCCAAATCGCGCTCGATATTCAGGCGATGAGATAAACGCCAGCACCATCTCTGCATTAACAAAGTTGCCGCCAAACAGATTCAGCTTCGCTAACCAGAATGCATACCCGGCCTCATCCGGATCTCTCTTCATGTAGCCAAAGTATTCCAACTGCACAAACGCTCGGGTTAATTGCTGATCGTAGAAGGCCTGACCGTAGGTGGTCGTGAACTGTTGGTTCCCTTCCGAGATCACGTTAATACCGTCCACTACCTTCTGCAAAACGCTGGCGCGGGATTCTGTTCCGCCATTCAACCCATTGACCAGGGCCGTCCGGTCTGTGACGCTCGCATTCACGCCGGTATTTTGAAACAGCCTGTCCACGTACCCTTGATTCGTTAGGCCGTCATAAATCACCTTAAACTCTCCACAGCGGTACTTCGTCGCGTCGTTGCAGTCTACAAACTGAGCTGCGAAGCCAGCCTTGTTCTGATTGATCTTCGCGGCGGAGAGCTGTCCGTTGACCAGGATGCCGTTGCCGACGAACTGCGCATCCGGCGTAAACTCAGACAGCTTCGGCTGACGTCCCAACGCTCCCAGATACATTCGATAAACATAGTAGCCCGTGTATTGAAACTCTGGCGAAAGGAAGAAAGCTCCACTGGTCGTCTCGCGCTGCCGGATAGTGCACTCTGCCTCAGTCTGTCCGGCAGACCGGCGCGCGGGATCGCTACACTTCGTGATGTTGTCAGTCCAGAAGTCTTCACCCGCCTGATCAGCCTCGCGATTCAGAAAGTCTCGATACTGCTGCTTCACAAACTCGCGCGCGTTATCGATCGGATTTGGCGGCGGAGGCGCCGAGCTAACCGTAAAGGCCAGCGACTTCACCACCGTGCCGGAGTTCTTGAAGCTGAACGTGTAGTTACCATCTGCGATTACACCCAGGTCATATATCTGCGCCGTGGTCGTTACCGCTAGCACTGATGCGCCGGTAGACTTCTCCACCGCTGCATCAGCCGAGAAGTCACTTACCAACCTTTCCGGGTGACCCCAATTAACTACGCCGTAGCCGGCATTTGGGAAGAACAGTTTTACATAAGCGTAGGTCCGACCTTGAACAGTCCAGGTATTAAGGGCTACTTGATCGCTGGTTAACACGACCGGCTCAAATCCAGCATGGAAAGGTTGGGCCGAGAAGTTTGCATCCGTTCGGTTTGTGCCGAGCGCTGTGAAAGTCCGATTAGACGGGGTGAAGACCTGGTTGGGCTTAGCTGCGGTGATCGTATAGTCGCTCCCCGCCGGTAGATTCGCGAAAGAATAATTACCATTCACGTCGCTGGTGGCAGTCGCAATTCCGCCCCCGGAGAGAGACAGGGTGGCTCCACTAACGGCGCCGTTTGAATCTGTAACCCGACCGCTGATGCTATTCACCGGGTAAAAATTGGCAACGGCCGTTTTCGGTGTATCACGGGTGATCAGGCCGATGCTAATTCCAGCTATATCAACTCCGGCAACATTGCGGAAAAGGATCGGACCAAAAGAATAGCCCGGCTTGCTTGGGTAAACCGCAAAGATAACATTGAAGTTAAAATTGATATCGACGTAATCTAAATCTCCAAAATCATAGTTGCCGTTAGCGTCGGTAGTCGTGGTCACAGGTCCGGTGGGGATCGGGTCGGCTTGCACGCCAAGTACAAGATTGACATTCGCAACTCCAACTCCTTTAGCATCCGCTATTCGTCCGCTCACTCTGTAAATTGGAGAGCCCGCAAAATTCGCTGGTTGATCACTCTCCAGATTCGTAAACACCCGACTGACCGGGACGAACTTGTAATCAGGCCGGCTGGGAGTAATGGTGTAGTTACCACCCTTCCGCAGGTTAGTGAACGAGTATAAACCGCCTGAATTCGTCGTGGTGGCCCCGGAACTCGAACCACTGATCGTTACATCGACTCCGATTAGCGAGGCGCTATTTGAACCCTTGACGATGCGGCCGGTAATACTGAATGCCACCGCGGTGAACGACTGATCCACCGGAGTCGCGGCGTTGAAGTTCGCATTCCCCGTCTGAGAAGCCCGGACGGTAATTAATCCTCCGCCTGTAATAGTAATTGTATCTCCGGAGATAGTGGCCGGTCCGGAGACGATGGTGAAGCTGATTGCCAGATCGGATGTTGAGATCGCACTAACGTTGAAAGGCGCATCGCCAAAGCTCTTGTTCGCGAGTGCATTGAAAGTAATAGTTTGATTCGCTTTGTTGACTACGAATGACTGGTCCACGGCTGTGGCGGCATTGAAATTCGCGTCGCCGGCTTGAGCCGCTCGGACTGTCACGGTGCCCGCACCAGTGAGAGTCACCGTATTACCGGAGATGATCGCCGGCCCGGAGAGAATGCTGAAGCTGACAGGCAGATTCGATGAAGCGCCGGCACTGATGCTAAATGGCGCATCGCCAAACGTCTTTCCCGAAAGCGGGTTGAAGGTGATCGTTTGGTTTGCTTTGGCGACGGTGAACGCTCGATCCACCGGAGTCGCCGCGTTCCAATTCCCATTACCGGTCTGAGACGCCCGAACCGTAACCACACCAATGCCGGTAATGCTAATTGAGCTGCCCGAAATGGTCGCCGGGCCAGACACTATGGTGAAAGTAACCGCTAGGTCGGAAGACGCAATCGCGCTAACGCTGAAAGGTGCATCTCCGAAGCTCTTGTTCGCGAGCGCATTGAAAGTAATAGTTTGATTCGCTTTGTTGACTACGAAAGACTGGTCCACGGGTGTGGCGGCATTGAAATTCGCGTCGCCGGCTTGAGCCGCCCGGACTGTCACGGTGCCCGCGCCATTGAGAGTCACCGTATTACCCGAGATGATCGCCGGCCCGGAGAGAATGCTGAAACTGACCGGCAGACTCGAGGTCGAGTTGGCACTGACGGTAAATGGCGTATCGCCAAACGTCTTTCCCGCAAGCGGATTGAACGTGATCGTTTGGTTTGCTTTGGCGACGGTGAACGCTCGATCAACCGGAGTGGCGGCGTTCCAGTTTCCATCGCCCGCCTGAGAAGCCCTAACGGTAACCACTCCAATGCCGGTAATGGTAATGGTGCTGCCCGAGATGGACGCTGGCCCAGACACAATGCTGAAACTGATCAGTAGATTGGAAGAGGCGCTCGCATTGACGGTGAAAGGTGCATCGCCAAAGTTCTTGTTCGCGAGTGCATTAAAAGTAATAGTTTGATTAGCTTTATTAACAGTAAAAGACTGGTCCACTGGAACGGCTGCATTGAAATTTACATCGCCGGCTTGAGCAGCCCGCACAGTCACCGTGCCGGCCCCAGTGAGCGTAACTGTGTTGCCGGAGATAGTGGCCGGCCCTGAGAGAATGCTGAAACTGACCGGCAGACTCGAGGTCGAGCTGGCACTGACGGTAAATGGAGCATCGCCAAACGTCTTTGCCGAAAGTGCGTTGAATGTAATCGTTTGGTTTGCTTTGGCGACGGTGAACGGGCGATCAACCGGAGTCGCAGCATTAAAAGCTGCATTGCCGGCTTGCGACGCCCGCACCGTAACTGACCCTGCGGCAGTTATAGTAATCGTGTTGCCGGAGACTGTGGCCGGTCCAGATAAGATGGCGAAGCTCACCGGGAGCCCCGAGCTTGCGGTAGCACTAATGGAAAAGGGAACGTCTCCATAAATCTTGTCAGGCAATGCGGGGAACGTAATGGTCTGATCCGATTTTGGCAGCGGGCAGCCGCTGAGATTCCAATTGAGCAAAATAGCGCCCCGCTCGTCGTTCCATCCGTCAACCGCAATCTTATAGACTGTTCCTGAGGTGGCGTTGAAGGTTACGCTGCTGGTCCTAATAGTCCCCAGGTCGACGTCATCGTTCTTAACAATCGCAGTTAGCGCGTTCACGCTGTTGCCGGTGTACACCGCCAGCACCGTGTCATCGTTGGCGCTGCCTTCCGTCGTTATCGTAACGCTGCCAGCGCTGGGCGCTTGCCATTGATACCAAACCGAACCGCCGCCGGCATCTCCATCCGGTGAGTGGCTCGGCTCACCCGACTCCTTGGTCGCTCCGACGTTCGTCCCGCTCACACTCCCGGAACAGCCACTAATGATCTGCGCATTAGCAAAGTTGTCGTTGGCCGGCGGAGAAGGACTCGGCGTGGGCGAAGGCGTTGGAGTGGGAGAAGGCTGCGGACACCCTGAGCACCAACCGATGTCTCTCAACAGCGAGAAGGTTAAATCCTGGGGCGGAGTGACGCTATGAGTCAGATTACTACTAATGTTCGGCTCCATTAGTTGGTTAGGCGTCGCTGCGGTACTCCAGTGGGAAACAGAAGAACCTCCCTCTACTGGATCGGGTGTGTAAACCAGCGGGCGCCCGGACGGGTCTTTGCCGGCAGTCAGCAGAGATGCATCACTCATCGCCTGTGGGCCATTCCAGCCCAGGTTGTTTGTGTTAATCGCTGAGGCTTGGCGTTCCGCGTCGGTCATCTGCACCCAGGTCTTACCCGTGGTGTTATCGAATAGGAATCGATCATAAATGGAAGGGAAACCGGAACTCTGCGCACCGGAGCTCGCGCTCGTAATAGTCTGAACCCCCAAACCGTGGGCAAACTCGTGCAAGAGCACTGCTACCAGATTGATTCCGCCAGGGTCCGTGCTCGTGTTGAGTCCGTAATACCAGTGAAGATTTTGGAGACAGCCGCTATTACCAAGGTTGCTATTAAACTGCGCACTTATTTCCGCGCCCGCGTTTAAGTCGGTATTCGAGAGGGCATTGGCGAGGGCCACGCTGTACCAGGTATTCGTGAACGGAGCTCCGGGAAAATTGCGGAACGAAGAGACCGCCCCGGCCTGCCCGAGCGTGCCTGAGGTTGCCGTGCAGGTCAGCGACGCCCAGCTTGCTCGTACAGTGATAGTTGGACCACTTGTCAGCGTCGCGCCCCAGATGTCGGCGGCAAACTGAAACGCATTGAGCCGTTGCTGGCCCACGGTAGTGCCAGGGTTGCCTCCTATCGGGGTGGCCGGCGTGGGATCGTTAAATCCAGCACCTGCCGGATCGTTGTTTTGAATGACTATGGTGGCCGTCCCAAATGCGGTGGACGTTGCCAGCAAAGCCACCACTGTCGCCAGCAAGAGCGTGGGGATTCCTGAATAAAGGCGCTTCATCATTAATGCTTCTATTGGTTGATTACTAGCGCCCCTGCTCGCTTATTTCCCCTGGCACCGCAGGCGCTCGGCCTTAGGACCGCAGGCGGCTCGCCTGCAACCAGCGCCGTAAGGGGCAGCGCTGGAGTGCTATTCAACGTTTGGCCTGATGCGCGACAAAGAGCGGCTGAAGCCGCCATTGCAGGCAGGATGCCTGCGCTCCCAGCTTAAGGTTGACCGAATCGTGCTCGGTACTCGGGCGATGAAATGAATGCCAGCACCATCTCCGCCGCCACAAAGTCGCCGCTAAACGTATTCAGCTTCCCTAACCAGAATGCATATCCAGCTTCATCCGGATCCCGCTTCATGTACCCGAAGTATTCCAACTGCACAAACGCTCGCCTGAATTCCGAGTTGTAGAAGGCCTGGCCGTAACTCGTCGTGAATTGCTGGTTCCCTTCCGAAATCACGTTGATTCCGTCAACCACTTTTTGCAACACGGTCGCTCGCGTCTCTGTCGCTGGACTTGCGTCCAGTCCGTTGACCAGCGCCGCTCGGTCCGCCGCGCTCACCGTCGCTCCCGTCGTCAGAAACAGCTTGTCCACATACTGTTGATTGGTCAGCCCGTCAAAGATCACCTTGAATTCGGCGCACCGGTACTTTGCCGGCTCGGTGCAGTTTACAAACTGCGCCGCAAACGCTGCCTTGTTCTGGTTGATCTGCGCGCCGGAAAGCTGTCCGTTAACTATGATTCCGCTTCCGACAAACTGCGCGTCAGGAACAAACTCCGACAGTTTTGGCTGCCGTCCCAGCGCTCCCTGGTACATTCGATAGACGAAGTAGCCAGTGTATTGAAACTCCGGTGAAAGGAAGAACGCTCCGCTGGTAGTCTCCCTTTGCCGCAGTGTGCACTGCTCTACTGTTTGTCCCGGTGGCCGTCGCGCCGGGTCGTTGCACTTAGTAATGTTATCGGTCCAGAAGTCTTCGCCGGCCTGATCAGCTTCGCGATTCAGAAAATCTCGATACTGCCACTTCACAAACTCTCGTGCATCATCGATCGGATTCGCAGGGAATGGAGGAGCAGCAACCGAAAAGGCCTGACTCTTCACTACTGCGCCGGTGTTCTTGAAAATGAAGTTATAGCTGCCGGGACTAAGCGGTCCCAAGTCATAGATCTGCGCGGTAGTTGTTACTGCTTGCACCGATAAGCCAGTAAACTTTTCCACCGCAGCGTCAGCCGTGAAGTCGTTGCCCGCTCTAACCGCTGGTCCCCAGTTAGTCACTCGATAGCCGGCTTCTGGAAGACTGAGTTTGACGTAAGCGTAGGTCCTGCCCTGAAACGTCCAGCTCTTGATCTCGACCTGATTGCTCGTCAACGTGGTGGGCTGCCAGACATCGGTGCAGCCGCTTTGTGTCCAATTGAGGACAAGGTTGCCGACGTCGCCGCCGCCAGAACCTGCGTTATTGAAACCGTCGACAGCAATGTGATAGGTGGTGCCCGCAGTGGCTGAAAAAGTAACGCCGCTGCTAACATTATGCGGTTGGGTCGGAACGTCACCAATATCGTCATTGGTGGCAACAGCTGTCCCGAGTGAGGCCAGACTGGTTCCCGCGTAAACGGCAAGTATCGTATCAAACCCACTTCCCGCCGTAGTCATCGTGACGCTGCCCGTACTGGGTGCTTGCCATCGATACCAGACAGACTTTGTGCTGCCGGAACTTTGCGGATTGCTGGGCTCACCTGCTTCCTTGGTAGCGCCCTCGTTTGTGCCGGCCACAGACCCCGTGCAACCGCCAATTATCTGGGCGTTAGCGAAGTTGTCGTTCGCCGGGGGTGGCGGCGGGGGAGGCGGTGGCGGCGGCGGATTGGAGTTGTCCAGATTGTAGCCGAAGCTATTGAGCGCTTTGGTGTCGTTAACGGTAATCAGCCTGCGGATGTTCGGGGGGATTCGAGGATCCATAATCCCGATGTATACACCGTCATTCAGGGACTGGTTCTTCCAGTGGCTAGACTGATTGCCGTCGCCGTTATTGGTTGTGGCAGCGCTCGGACCGCCAGTTGAGAGGCCCAATTCGGTAATGCCCGGAACAAAATAATATTGTTGATAACCGCTGAGCGGGCCATTTGGGCCACCAATTGACATGATGCGTGTTGCGGCTGTAAACGTTCCGGTTGTTGTGCCGGTCCGGAAACGAAAGAGATCCCATATCGCAGGTGTCGAAGTCCCCCCGCCTGCTCTGGACGTAAACCCAAGCGCATGCCCGATCTCGTGAGTCGCTACGGCCTCGAAATCTGTTCCGCCGGTAATGAAATCGCTGGGATCAAAGTCATACGCGAAGTTTGAGTTAAATCCGATTTTGGCAGCGCTGTCAGTACTCTGAGCGGTCGGATCCAACAAACCCATCGACCGGGCAATCGAACTGGAAACAGAGACCACACTCGAGTTGCCCAGATCGGTGGGAAGGGCAGTAGCGGGCAGCGCATTGTATATAGATGTCTCCGAAGCATTAGACGCTCCCGCTATCAATTGGTTGCGAACTGATTGATACGAGACGCCATTGAGGCTGGGCGAACTTGTCGAGCCGAGCACGCCGCTGGACCAGGCGGCGCCGAAATTTGTCGGGCCGTAATCAACATCCAGATAAATAGTAACCGGCGACAAGATCTGGCTCTCCCACGCCTGTGCAGCCCGGATGAAAGCGGCTTTGGCCGGCTGATTTTGTTCTAACTGAGCGGTGCCGCGCAGGATGATTGTCAGATGCGCAGGCAATACATTTTCGCCCGCAGGAGTAGTCTGGAGATAGGAATCCGATTGCAGGTGATTAATCGGGCGCAGACCCTTCGGATTAACCTCCTGCATTTCACGTTGTTCCGCCAGAGTCGCCTCCCGGCAAACCACTTCACCATTCGTGTCTTGATAGAGGATGAAGTGCTCTCCGGCGGGCACTTTAGAACCCGAAGTGGGCTCTTCAGCGGACACTTGGATACTGAGCGGGGCAAGAAATAACAGGGAGGCGAGTCCTAGCGCCAGCAGGCCGCGGAAGTGATGAACCAAGCAAGATTTGCTCACAACTGTCTCCTCTTTAATGTCGTAGTTGATACCGAGCGTTTTCAAGGACTCTTTACCGCGGGCTGGCGTCTCGTGAGGGGCCCATGCTGCGGCGAACTACTCTGAACCAAAAACTCCTGGGGTTTCGTACACTTAGATTCCCGACCCGATTCAGCTGCAGCCAAAAGGTCTCCGCGAGGATATACCAATTTCGTTATTGTTTACAGCGAATCTGCAGCGAGCCAGTCGCTTGTCGGGGGTTAACGTTGCCAGACGCTTAGTGGCGGGATCTAACGGAAACGTTGCCCTATTTGTTCAGTTCCAAACGTACCGATTCCGTTGAGGCGGAACGCAAACACCAACCTGTTTTCCTGCCTGACTCCCACGTTGAAGGTGTAGTTCTGAGCCGTAATAGCGCAGCAGTCCCAACTGTAACCCATCGTCACTGTCGAACTAATCAGGGAGCTGTTTCCCTTCCCGGGCCGGGTTTGAAAATCAAAGAAGAACGATGCACCGCCAAACAGCCCCTGTTCGCGATTTCCCAGGAAGAGTGAAGGGCCCCATTGCGAACCGCGTAATGTGCCGGCTTCCTTGCCGCGGGCGTCGGCGAATTGTTTGAGACCGGGAACCAACTCAATCGCGCGCGTGTAGTAGAAGCTCTGGAAGGCCTGAACCAATGACCGATTGATTCCGAAGGTGGTCGAAAACGCGCGCAGTCCTCCGCCTCGAGTATCAATGTCGGTCCGAACGTCGACAAAAACAGTTCGGCGAGGGCGGTAACGAGCTTCAACGTTTATGGGTGAAAACGCTCGGGGTACGCCCCCATAACTAAACCCCGAAAAAGTATTGATTGGATAAAACTGATTCCGCTGGCCCGGCACCAGGGCGCCACCAAAATAACGATCGAAGAAATACTTTCCGCGCACAGTTATGGTGAGTGCTTCATAAGGCTGGCTGGCTATGGACGTTTTCTCGCCCGCCCTCTCAGCCTTCACGGCCGCGCTGCTTACGTTTTCAGTTGAACGCCGGGTAAAGAATCGGTTGGCAATACCAAATTCGATCTCATTCGTATCAGCCAGCGCATCAACGTAATCAAACCTGATAATCCGATCGAAGTTATCAACGCCCTTAAT
>JANNJZ010000080.1:0-2197 GCA_031396065.1 Pyrinomonadaceae bacterium
ATCTCTCCTTCCGATATACCCGCTGGATCAACTGGCGGGAAAAGAGAGCTGGCCATCTTTTTCAAGGGCGATACAAGGCTGTGCTGGTTGATGGTGACAATTATTTGCTTGAATTGGTACGCTACATTCACCTCAATCCGGTACGGGCCGGCATGGTAGAATCGCCCGAGCAGTACCCCTGGAGCGGTCATCGTGCTTATCTCGGCAAAGAGGTTCTCCCCTGGCTGACTACAGACTGGGTGCTGGAGCAATTCGGAAAAAAAGTTATTAAATCGCGAGCGGGATATATGAAGTTCGTGCTGGATGGTTTGGGGGAAGAACATCGACCTGAATTTCATGGTGGTGGCGATGATACCCGGCTTCTGGGCGATGACAATTTCATGGACAAATGTCTTTGCGTCGCTCCTGATAAGCCAGTCCGGATGACGGTTCAGGCAATTGTAAGCAAAGTATGCTTGGCATACCATATCGACGAGACCAGATTAAAAGCGCAGTCACAAGAGAGGGTCGCATCCGAAGCCCGAGCGGTTGTAGGCTGGCTGGCATACAATTCAGGTGGCATTACGCTTTCCGAGGTAGGAAGATTTCTCAATCGGGATGTGGGAAGCATCAGTTCGTCAATTCGGCGTCTGTCGGGACGGATAGCGGATAGGGCGGAATTAGCTAATCGGGTAAAAGTTTTGAAAGACGTGCTTATTGGCCAAGTTAGCAACTTGGAGTCGCGGTAGGGATAGCGGTTGCCCGCCACCCCCCGTACAGATCCGTACGTGCGGCATTACCGCATACGGCTCCTGCCTCGGGTCAGACGCAGAGGCGTTGATTCGGATACGGGTGTTCTTCTCGTGCGGTTGGAAGCCAGGTGCTAATCAGCTTTTTCATACGCTCCCACGTGAGAGACCGGGCTTTCTGACTCCGCCTGCGCAAAGCCTGTATCCAGCTTCGTTGAATCTGCGTTCGGAAGGCATCCAACGCTTTTCGATTGCCGGGAACTCCGTAATAGTTGAAGTGTCCCTGCATTACCGCTCTTAGCCATGAACCTTGTTCTGATACCGGTTTGTGCCGATTTCTGAACAACTTCTCCCTAACATCTTTAATCTTGGCACGAAGTCGTTTGGTTATGGTCTTGCGATATATCGTGAAGCGTCCGTTTTTCTTCTTCGTACAGATGTGCGTGAATCCGAGAAAGTCGAATGTTTCCGGCTTTCCTTCTCCATGCTCCTTGCGGTTGCTCATGGCAAACCGCCCGAATTCAACAAGCCGGGTTTTCCCTTCGTGCATTTCCAGGCTGAACTTTGCTAGTCTTTCTTTCAGTTCTGTCTGAATCTGCTCCGCATCTGATTTGTACTGAAATCCCATGACGAAGTCATCAGCATATCGCACGATGTAAACTTCTCCTCGTGCGTGATGATTGCGCCACTGCTCTACCCATTGGTCTAAGGCGTAGTGCAGATAGATATTCGCCAATAGTGGCGATATTACTGCGCCCTGTGGTGTCCCCACCACTGTTTTAGACCACTCGCCGTCTTCGGATACTCCGGCTCGCAGAAATTTGCGAATCAGCCGGAGTATTCTTTGATCGGTGACGCGATGCTCGATAAATTTCATGAGCCACTCATGGTTGAGTGAGTCGTAGAATTTACGAATATCGACGTCTAAAACCCAGGTCACTTTCCGCTGTGTGATCGCCACATATACGGCATCCAGTGCGTTGTGTTGGCTTCGGCCTGGTCGTGAACCGTAACTGAAGCCGATAAAGTCCTCTTCGTAGATTTGCTGGAGAACTGTTGACAACGCTTGTTGGACAATCTTGTCTTCGAGTGTCGCTATGCCAATCGGTCGCTGTTGCCCGTCGGATTTGGCTATCCATATCCGCTTGCTCGGCTTGGCTTGGTATCGCCCACTTTGTACTAGATCATGGAGTTCGGGAAGGCGTTCTTCGAGTGTCTTGCCATACTCCTGCCATGTTATGTCGTCTATTCCGGTTGCTGCCTGGCGATTGAGCGTCCAGTAGGATTGCCGCAACAGATCAACGTTTATGTGGTGCAGCAGGTTTGAAAACTGAAGTTTCGAGTCCAGTTTCGCTGCTTCTCGTACCCTGGACAATCCGCTCGACGCTACTTTCGCCCCCTGTGTGACGGTCGCGGTCGTTTGCCCAGTGTTCCCCTTGGCCGGGGGCCTTTTCTCCACGAACTCCGCC
>JANNJZ010000090.1:0-2573 GCA_031396065.1 Pyrinomonadaceae bacterium
GGCAAACCGCTGGGCTTGGGAAACTCGTTACCGTTGATAACATCTGTAGCGAAATCCTCTCAGGAGTTTGAGCGGGAAAGGCCGAAATTCAATCGGCCTCGCCCTCCTTACCGGATCGTCTTACTTGAGGGAATAGAAGCGGCGGTGCTGGAAAGTTCCGTCGAAGAGACGCCGCAGGACGGATTATCAATGTTGCGCTGGATGGCCGAGAACGGATACGTCCAGGTGGGCGCTACTCGCATGGAATACTTGTCGCATGACCAGCCTTCGAACAAGATTCCTACCAGAATCATAGTCCCGATACAAAGCCGGGCCTCCGGCCTGAAAGTGCCGCATGATCGCTTAAGTGGAACGTATGACCGAAGAGAATAGTCTTTCCTCCTCCGTCGGACTGCCGCGTCTGGGATTCAAGCCTAAGTTAACGCCTCCGGGACTCCTCGTAGCTCCTAATTGCATAGCAAGACTCGACTTTCTTGATACCCTCAGTTCGCGACCAGTCCGCAATAGGGTGGGTTTCTTCAGATTTTCCGCATTCCTCTGTTCCTAATCGACTACTAACAAAAATCTCACTTACTGTTTGTTGTCTAGTGGCTCCAACGAAGTTAGGCTGCCACGCCGCATTAGTTCGGCTGAAAAACTCGGCGCGGATCCGACTGCTTTCACTCGGAAACTACCGGGAAGAGATTTACCGATGGGTAGGGAATTCGGGAGGAGAAAAATGATTAGCAACCATATGATAAGGAAATATCACAACCTCGTGCTCACGCTCATGCTTTCATTCGGCATTGCAATTGGACAGCAGGTAGTCCCTCTAAAGGCAGACGGATCCAGGACGGCCACTGGTAAAAGCGTCTCCGTCCAGACGAATCCGGCGTCGTGGGCGGTTGTCCGCGATGTTCAAGGCAGCTATGAAATGCACCCGCAGGTCTTTGAGGAGATGATGAAGTACGTCGGCGCAAACTTTCGAGCAGTCGGCGATTGTTTCGGAATTTACCCGATGGATCCAGACGCAGCAAAACGAGGTACGCTTCGCTGGCAAGTCGGCGTCAGAGTCACACCCGGCAAGCCGCTTGGATTTGGCAACCGAATGCCCATGAGCGAGTTCTCAGCAAGATCTACTCGACAACTGCAGCGAGATCGCAAACGACTCAAAGGGCCGGCCGCTCCCTATAAGATCGTTTTACTTGAGAGCGTTGAGGCCGCCGTGGTGGAAACATCGGTGGCAGACGCGCCGCAAGATGGATTATCCATGTTTCGTTGGATGGCCGAGAGCGGCTATGTCCAGGTTGGCCCTACCAGGATGGAATACCTGTCGCATAAAGGCCCGCCGACCAAGATCCGCACCAGAATCATAGTGCCGGTAAAGAGGCGGGCCTCAGGCCTTACCTTGCCGAGCAACCAATAAAGCACTGAGGAATTATAGATGCTCAAGAAAATAGTCATTGTGGCGGCCGCTTTGGTTCTAACAGCGATCATAACGCTTGCCGGGTTTGCCGCTTATTTGGGAGCGTTCCGCACCATTGCGGTGGCGGAGGCCGATGATGGACCATTTTACTTCGTGTATCGAGAGATGCACGGCAACGACCTGACGGCTGTCGGCGAAATAACGACAGCTCTCCACGACGAACTCCGCTCGGTTGGCATCACTGAAATGCGACCTTTTGACATTTTCCAGCCGGCGTCTAGCGGCGTACCCAACGAGATAGGATTCGTCATAAAAGAGGCGGAGGTGGCGCTCCTGCAACCGGCGGAGCACTCGATCAAGTCAAGGGTCATTGCCAGGCAGCGTTATATGATAACGACTTTTCCCTTTAAGAACAGACTGTCTTTCCTGGTTGGCTACATCAAGGTCGATCCGGCCCTAGCGAAACATCGCACCGATCACGGTTACGCAACGGCGCCGGCAATCGCACGAAACGACGGAGACACGATCACTTACCTACAGCCGATACAGCCCGCGAGATAAGTGTCGCTGAAAAGCGCCACGAAAGGATGTGATGAGAAGGGTTGTCACGGCAATCCCAGTAAGATTCACCAGGCACGACTATGGAACCGAACCCAGGAACTAACGAGGCCTCGCCTCTGATTCTATTTAGAGTGATTGTCGTCGCCCTGGTTCAAAATGATCGGGGCGACTATTTGATCTGCCGAATGCGCAAAGACCGCGGAGTCTTTCCAGATCAATGGAGGCTGCCCGGCGGCGACATCGAAGATGGCGAACGCATGGAAGCAGCGTTGCGAAGAGAACTGAGAGAAGAATTGGGGGTAGAAGTTGTTGACATCACGCCGCTATTCTTTAAAGACGGGCAGAATCGAAAATCCTTTGATGACGGTAGCCAACTTGAGGTCTATATGATCTTTCTGATCTTTTCATGCCGCGCCAGCAGCGCTGAATTGAAACTGAGCCCGGAGTTCACGGAATATGCCTGGGTACAGTCTGACGCCTTGAAGAGTTACGATCTGAACAGGACAACGATAGAAACTTTCCGACAGGCAGGCGTGCTTGGATGAATTGTACCGAGGCTAACAACTATTCAGCCCGACGCCTCGATCGCATTTATTTCAAGCGATTC
>JANNJZ010000121.1:0-7072 GCA_031396065.1 Pyrinomonadaceae bacterium
GCGAGTGACAGAGAATCGCAAAATCGCAAGCCTGACCCCAGTCCTCTTTCTTGACCCCAATCTCGGTTTTGCGGTTAACCTTGACGACAGCTTTCGGGCAGCCTATCCTACGCGGGTCTCGTACCACGAAATCCTTACTAACTACTGAGAGCTGACAATGACTGGCATCAGACCGTCGACTTGGGTATGGGTCGCGCTTCATCTACTCTTCCCGCTGTCGCCCTTTCTGGTAGAGGGGTGTATACGACTGGCGGTTAGCGATGGGTCAATGTCATTTGATACTTTCCGTGCGCCAACACTCGCAATGTCAATAGGGCTGGTGTCGGTCTTCGTGAATCAAAGCCTTCGAGCCTATCTTCCTCAGCTTGCTGATGAAACTGAAATAGAATCCATTGCGGGTGCTTCAACGGTGTTCTTAATTATGGCGATGGTCTTTTTTGTGTTATTCGGGGTATTGGTTTTGCTGAACGCTCTGGTAAATGACCAAGGGATGAAAAATCTTCTTGGGTTATTTCGTATTTTTCAAGCAGCAACTTTCATCGGTTGGGTTGTGCCAGTAATGACCGGCGTCGTTGCTCAACGCAGTTTTAAACTTCGGGCGTCGGTACGATGACTTCATTGGATATCCTAGGATTCCTCGCTGCTGTAGGGCTTAGTGCTGCCTTTAGCGCGTTCCTGACTTGGCTTCTGGCTGCTCGTCGGATGCCGGCGTCACATCGAGTCGCAATCCTTGGCTTTCCTCAGTCAGGAAAAACCACCTTAATCACAGCAGTGTTTGATTACCTATTCCGCTTTGGCGCAAAGGGTGGATCAATTGTTCCGCGAGGCGACGAGACCATTCGCCGGATCAATGACAACCTCCGCTCTCTTGAACTTCAGCGACCCGTTAAGCCAACCACAGATCAGGAGGTCTTCGCATATCGAGCGGAGGTTGTGGCCCGTCGGAGTCGTTTTCAGAACAGATACAAACTGGAAATCGGAGATTTCCCTGGTGAAGATACGGTCGCTTTTGCCGAACAGTACGGTGAATGGCTGCACGACACCCCATACTTTCAGTGGGCTATGACTGCTGATGCATTTGTGTTTGTTGTTGACGTGAGTAGCCTTCTCTTGGATATTTCGGGCGAACAAGTGGCACGTGAAAAGAGCGCTTTTCGTGCTGCATGGCAACGATTAAGAGAGCATCATCTTGACGGAGGATCAGATCTTGCAGAGAAGCCGCTCCTTCTCGTGTTCACAAAGGCCGATCTCTTGCTTATTCCAAGTTCGCGTTTTGAAGAAATTCGGGATCGAGCAACCGGTCAACGATTTCCTGAAATGCAGGTCGTCCGAAGGAATCAGCTAGATCGGGAGTTTGAACGAATAAAACTTCGATTTTCAGATCTTATCGCCTATTTCCAATTAGAATCTTCACGATTTGACATAGTCTTCACGAGTATGTTTGCCGAAGTAGACCAAGAACGACTTGGTGTGCCTGAGTTTGCAAGCAAGATTCTACCGCGGCCGTCTCTCTCTGGTTTTTTCAAAGCTCGGCATCGCCCAAGCGCAAAACTTAACAAGTGACTGGCTGAGCCATCACCAAATTGTTCACACCTGACGGGATTGGATCGGACGTTTTTCGAAACATCGCAAGCCTGACCACAAATCGCGAATTCCAGAACTCCATCGCGACCGCACGTGGCACCGCGACGAAGACCTCCGCGTTGCGCGCGCTGTTTCTTCCTGGTGAATCGTAAATCGTAATTGGTGAATGGAAGGCAGAGTCTAGCACCCAGCCGGGTTGCCCGTATGCCACCCCAGCGGCGCTGGGCCGGCGGGGACCCCGGGCTGGGGACTCCGCCCTTTCCGGACTGTACGGCGGCGGCGGCCCGTTATGATCTGGCGATTTGTCGAGTCCATGTGGCCGCAAGTGCCGCCGCCGCCAGCTTGTGTTTAGCCTGCCAGGGTGGGCCGATCGATTGACCCATCGTGTGCAGGAAAACATTTACGTCCGCGCAGCCAAGCACCTCGGCCGCGAAACACACGCTTCGGGTTGTACCAATGCACGGACCAGCCTCTCGCCTCGGCAGCAGTAGCGAGGACCAGTGCCTCCTTTGGGACCGCGCGCGCCCTCGCCCGCAACGTTGGCAAAGGGTCATCTGGGAAAACAGTTTGAGCTTCCCGACCGTGCGGGCGAGGGCGCCCGCGGTCCCATAAAGAGGTGAACCCAAAAGCATTGGCACCAAGAAAACGCGGGAAAGTAAAATAAGCGATCGGGATCAGGCTTGCGATTTTGGAGCGACCGGGCAATACCGTGAAGTCTAGTGGGAGAGAAGCCCATCTCGGAAGGCCTAGCCAGCCACCGAGTAGCGAGACCTTGGGAGTCGCAACAGTAATGTTGGACTCTAAGCGTAGGCCAGCGAGCAGGCAGGCCGTAAGCCGAAAGGTTGAAGGGATAGAGCCCCGTAATCAAGTCAACAGGAAGGACGACGGCGTCAAAACGTGCGGAAGTCAACACTGGCATCACCGAAAGGGCGAGGTGATGAATGCTTCCTCGGGGTCGGAGACCATGGCATGCGTGACATCGAGACTGCACTGCAACCCGGGAGACCCTGCCGCTGCTTTCGGAGGAACAACTCAAGGCAGTAAGAGGAGAGAGACCGAGAGTATGCCCAACAACCGCCCAAAGGGAGGAAGGCAAATCAGTGGCAGGGAGTCGGATCGTCTCATAGTACCAGCGAAGGAGGGTAATGCCGCTGGAGGGAAGGAGGCGACAGATGGGCTCCGATAAAATAGGTCTACTCGCGCGCGTGGTAATGGCAGCGGGAAGCACTGCAGCAGCAGTTCCTCGTTCATCAGGTAATACAAATTGACGAACTTCAGCTTTCGTTGCTGTCGAGCTTTCGCCCTTCTCCTTAGCGTTCCTTCACGACGCGAGTTGAAACAGTGGACATCCAAAAAACAGGAACTTATTTCTTGTATTCGTACAATTCAAAAAGGGACTTCCCTGTGAGGGAATCGTGTGTAAACTAACGGGCTATCGACTCTTAAAAACCGATCGCTAAAAAGCAATCCGTAAAGAGCAATGCCTAAAAGCGATCCAAAAAGTCAGGAAGTAACCATGAAGCTCAAAAACTACTCGCTAACACTTGCCGCACTTCTATTTTTCATCAACGGTGCGTGCTTCGCGCAATCACACTTACCGCAATCGCCACAGTTGCCCGATACACCCGCCGGTAACCAAGCGAAAGGGTGGCTGGAAGCTTTCAACTCGGGAGATGTGGAGAAGCGTAGGGGGTTCCTGCAAAAGAATTATCCCAGTCGTTTGGAACGCTTTGATCGCGAAACAGAAATGCGACGGGGGACTGGTGGGTTCGACGTCAGGAAAGTCGCGGAGTCGACACCTACCAAAATCGTCTTGCTGATGCAGGAACGCCTGGGCGAGCAGTTCGCTCAATTTACCGTTGAAGTCGAGCCCGCTCCGCCACACGCTGTTAAGCAATTCCAATTTCAAGTGATCCCACGACCGGCGGAGTATGCTATTCGTCACTTGAGCGAGAGTGAGTTGGTCACGTCATTGCGAAAGCGGTTGGAGAACCTGGTAGCCGTCGATCTTTTTTCCGGTGCTGTCCTTGTCGCAAAAGATGGCAAGGCTGTTTTTGCCCAGGCGTATGGACTGGCAGATCGTGAAAAGAAAACGCCGAATACTTTGAAGACGCGCTTCCGACTCGGATCAATGAACAAGATGTTCACCGCAGTCGCCACACTTCAACTTGTACAAAACGGAAAACTCGATCTGAAAGCACCCTTCGGCAATTACCTCAATTACCTCACCGACTATCCGAATAAAGACCTGGCGTCCAAAGTTACGATTGAACAGATGCTGACGCACACTGGGGGCACGGGCGACATCTTTGGTCCGGAGTTCGATAAGAATCGACTTGAGCTAAAGACGCTACAGGATTATGTGAAGCTGTACGGCAATCGCGGACCGGAGTTTGAACCGGGCAGTCAGTGGAAGTACAGCAACTACGGTTTTCTTTTGTTGGGTGTGATAGTTGAGAAAGTTAGTGGTCAGAGCTACTACGACTATGTTCGAGATCACATTTTCAAGCCGGCAGGAATGATCGCTACTGCTTCGGAGCCGGAAGACGTAGTGGTTGCCGATCGCAGCGTTGGTTACATGCGACCCGATGGCACCCGTTGGCAGCCCAACAATGAAACACTTCCTTATCGCGGGACTTCTGCGGGCGGCGGTTATTCGACGGTCGAAGACCTGTTGAAGTTTGCCACGGCACTCGAAACAAACAAACTACTCAAACCGCAGTACACCGAAATGCTCACGACGGGGAAAGTCGAGACACCGGGTGGCGGTCGGTATGCGTATGGATTTCAAGAAGCCTTTATTAACGGGATTAACGGGGTTAACGGCACGCGCTGCTTCGGACATGGCGGTGGCGCGCCCGGGATGAATGGCGAGTTGAAGATCTGCCCCGGGCCAGGTTACGTCGTCGCAGTACTGGCGAACCTGGATCCGTCGGCGGCGACTCGAGTTGCAGACTTCATTACTAATCGAATGCCAATCAAGTAGGTTTAGGCTGGCAGTCGTTGCGGACAGAAGCACACGGATTTAGTAGTGTCCTAATTTCCAAATCTCTGTGCGTTCTCAGTGTTCTCTGTGTCTGCGGTGGTGAGTGTTTTCCGACATTGTCCACCACAGAGGCACAGAGTTTCACAGAGGTCGCACAGAGAAAGGCTCAGATTAGGACACCACCCACCGATTTGCCCTCCTTGACTCAAAGCCTATGGAAACGAGCGCCGTGAGTCCGTCAAATCGCCAGTCCAACGTCGCCTTCGAGCACCGATGTCTTCGGCTGCGGGCGCTCTCCGCTCTTCCACAGTGCAGCAGTGTGCAATACCCGATACCTGATGGGCCCGCCGTCCGGTCTTTCGCTGCGCGCTATGGGGCGCGGGATGCAGACAAACTCGGTGCGCATCTCATGGGCCGACAATTGGACCTTCGCATAACCGTGTCCTCCAAGATCGACGAACTCGAGGTGCGGGGCAAGGTTGGGGTTCGACAGGGAACGCGCGCGCTGCAGATCGAAGCTCTTGGCATATTCAAGGCACGAGCGGACGCCGTGCTTCACCAGCATGTTGTACGTCCAGTCGGGCTTACGGCCATCCGGCCGGTCAGCGAGGAACAAGGCGCGCAAGGGGTGATCTTTGCGTAAGCCATGCTCAAGTGCTTCCATCGTGCCCGGGCTTGCCAGTGACGCACCGACGAAGCTTAGTCCAACCGGCTCGAAATTTCGCGGCGGAAGGTGGGCTGCGGCATAGCCGGCCCAGAAACTGTGCCGGTCGCCAGACACAATGGCGAAGCCGGTGATCTTCGCGTCGCGCACGAGGTCGTAGATCTCCTTACGCTCGGCGTAGGCCGATCCGTAGTCGTTGCTGCCCGCCTGAGCGTAGGTGTCCGCCGGCCACGGGTTTTTGGCCATCCCGGAGGGGAGGTTTTGCAGGTCCGAGCGGTGGTCGAGAGCGCCGTACGAATTGCCCCAGATCTTCCACGTCGCCTTTGACTTGCGCAGCTGGTCCTTGACCCAGGCCTTCTGGTCGGCGCCGAGGATAGTCCGCGGCGGCGTCTCCTTGCGCGGATTCGGAATGCGCACATCGCGGAAGTGGAGTTCGGCGGGCGGCCTACCGCCGTCGAAGGCGCGGCCCGCGTCGAGCGCGATCATCGCCTCCTCGGAAAACATTCCGTTGAAGGCAGGGTCATAAATTTTTCCAACCCCCTCAGCGTCAGTTGGGTCGTCGCCGCAGAAGCTGTGCTGGTCGGTAATGAGGAGGTCGAGGTGCTTGCCGTAGCGGAGCGCCCGATAAGCGATCAGGCTGCGGATCGCGGTCAGATTGTTCGGCTCTTGCCCTAGCCCATTCCCGTCCCACTTGTCGATCTTGACGTTCTTGACCGCAACCGCCCCGAATTCGGCAAGCGAGCCGCTCGGCGGCGACACGCGAGCCGGGACATATTCGAACCAGGCCTGGTTGGCGGCGACCTTGACGGTCTGGCCAGGCTGCGGCTCGCCGCCCGCCTGGACGATGCTTTGTCGGCCCTGCCACGAGAATTCGTGATTGTCCCAGATGGCGACGAACGGCCAGCGCGCGCGGGCATCCTGGAGGTCAGGATCAGCGAGATAGCCCTTGTACACGGCGCGATAGCCGTCGACGGTCAGCGGGTAGTGGAGCTTGCCGCTCTTTCCTCCATCGGGAATGCGCGCGACCTCATAGATCGTGCGATCGTAACGTGTCTTGACCTCTTCGGGATACTCCACCACCTCGTAGATGAAATCGCCAAGGTGCAGAACGAAGTCGAGCTGTTGGGCGGCGGGAGCGCGTTCATCTTCGTAGATCATCCGGCGATAGGCGTTGAGCTTGCCCTCATTGACATCCTGACAGCTCACGAAGGCGAAGTTCACCGGGCGGGGATCGTTTGGCAATGGCGCAGTGATCGTGCGGCCGACCCGGCTGCCGTTTCCGTCGGTGTCGGTAAACCGATACCAGTAAGTGCGCGCCGGCTTGAGTCCGCCAATCAGAACGCGCGCGGTCCAGTCCGCGGCACTTGAGACCGGTGCCTGCGTTTGCGCAATGACTCGGCGGAATGCCTCATCCTCGGCTACCTCGACGGTGAGGAGCTGGCGACTGCCCTCGGCAAACGGATGCCTCGTCCACAGGATGACGCTGTGCGGATCGGGATCGCCCGAGGCGACCCCTTGGGGATAGAGATCACGCCGCTCATGCCAGTGGACACGCGAACCTTGAGCCGGTCCGACCCATGCGAGCGAAGCACCGATTGCTGTTGCAGTTTTGAGAAAGGATCGGCGGCTAATCTTCATCGTCTCACTCCGTCCGGGTTGCAGTTGGCGTCACCTCAAGATTCGGACGCGTGCCGCCCGCTAAGACAAGTACTCTACGTCAGTAAGTTGCTACGACCACCCCACGCGGGCTGCCCGCGCGGGGACCCCGGCGTTGGCGTGGAACGCGTCGATCACATGCGACGAGCGGCCAACTGAAAGCCGGACGTCGTCGCCGGCGG
>JANNJZ010000128.1:0-5723 GCA_031396065.1 Pyrinomonadaceae bacterium
ATCCGTGCGGCCCCATCCCGCCGGGAATGATGCTGAAACAAAGGTCGTTCCGGCAGGTACCGCATCCGTTACTGTCACCGTCTGCCCATCACTCGGTCCATTGTTGATGAAGTTGATCGTGTAAGTGATGTTCTGCCCGGCGATCACCGGATCAGGAGCATCCGTCTTCGACGTGATCTCAAGATCTGCCGACGGCGACAGATTCGTGGGATCTGTGGCGGTATCGTCCGAGGTGTCCATCTCGCCACCACCGGACACGGTGGCGGTGTTGATGACACTCGCAATATTCACCCCCGCCGTTACCGTGAGCGTGATTGGATCGAAGTTACCCCCCGCAGCGACCGCCTGCGTCGAGGTACAAGTGCGCACCGCCGGTCCGGTAACCGGGTAAGTTCCGCCGCAGGTCCAATTGGCTCCGCCGCTCATCGCGGTGGCAGTCAAACCGGCCGGCAGGTTCTCAGTCACGGTAGTGGTTCCCGTGGTTGTCGCGGGACCATCGTTCGTGACCGTGATCGTGTAGGTGTTCCCAGTGCTGCCTTGCACGAATGGATCTGTGTGTGACTTCGTGATCCTCAGATCCGAAGGTTTGCACTTGCCACCCGTGTCGGCATTGAAGATCGCCTGGATCTCACCCTGCGCCAAGGCACGATTGAAGACCTCGACCTCATCGACAAGGCCGCTGAAAAACAGAGAACCAGCCCGGCCGCCGATATTGAAAGGTACGGCGTCACCATCGATATTGCCGGTCTTCGTATCCTGGCCGACCAGAACGCCATTGGCATAGATCTTTATTAACGCACCGTCGTAGGTGAGTGCTATGTGCGTCCATTGGTTAACTGGGGGCACAAATGGCACCGAGTTTGTCGGGTAGTCGGAGAATCCCCTGACAATCTTCTCGCTTCCGCTTGTCTTAATGATCGAAGACAGCTGGCCGGCATCCAGAAGTAAGAGATAGTCGTTGGATCCAGAAGCAGTCTTGCCGAAATAAACGGCTCCAGCAGTCACTGACGGATTAATCCATCCGTCAATTGTGACCTCAGTGCCCGTGATGTTCAGAGGTCCTGAACTTCCCGTCGCGGTGACAAAGCTGGCGCCGTTAAAGCTGAATGCCTGCGCAACCTTGCCTGGCGCATATAACGTAGTGCCAACCCATGTGCCATCACTGCCGCCCGCAATATCCCTGGTGGTGTTGTCGCCGCTCCACCAGTTAGTCATGTTGGCGGGCGGCGGGGTGCATGTTTGGACCGGAGTCACGGTTGGATCGGCTGCACCGCCGACTGACGGATCGTCAGTGAGCACCGGTCCGCCGCCATCAAACGCGACTGAGCCCTGGTTGGAAACCTGCGATGTCCCAGTCGGGAACGGCGTGTTCACCGTTACCTTGAACTGAATGTTCACCGTCTTGCCTGCCTTTAATGTTCCGAGGCAGATTGCAACCGTTCCCACGCCGCAGGTTGGATTAAGTACTGGTGCAGTCGTAGTAACAACCTTCGCTGTCTTGGCGCGAGTCGCCTTTGTGACCACCGGCCGTTCCTTCTCGCCGGTTGAAAGCGAGAGGAAATGCGATCCCTTCAGCGTACCGGGCTCGGCGCTCGAAGCCTGGCCTCGCGCAGGCAGCCTGCGCTCACCTACAGTCAAATAGCCGTACATCAGGTTGTTGCGATCCTGCTCATCATACAAATCAGACAGGCCCAACTTATGGCCCATCTCGTGCTCGATGGCCGTGAGCAAGTCGACGTGACCTGCCGGTGAACTCATCGGATCCGTGTAGCGTCGGGTAGCAGAGACTGCGCGAGCAAAGCTCGCATCAGACGGCAGGTTCGAATCGACAAACCAACCCTTGCCCTCTGCGTCTCGGTCAACCAGGATGAGGTTGTCCTTGGCCTCGCCAAGATTTCTCTTTTGCAGATCCGAAATCTCAAACCTGAGCGAGTGCAGCGCAGTAACCTGTCGTGCAGTCAAACCTGTGGCCGTCCATCGTTCGATCGCGGCACCGACGACCAGGTCTAGTTGTTGCTGGCTAAGTGAATCACTGACGCTGGCGAATGATGCGGTCGGTATCGAATCAGCAGTGAAATCGAATCCGTTTACAGCTACGAAGTCGCTTATGGATCCGAACTGACCGAAGTTGAATCTCCGCGATAGCCCAGCGTGGTATGGCATTACTCCGCCTGGCGCAGAGCGCAATGGCGCGGCCGAGCAGTTGGTGAAGCCGCTTGTTGCGGACCCCAGGACTACGCCGTTGGTCCCAAACGTACCGTTCGCCGAACCCGGATTCTTACCTCCGGCAAAATTGCCCACATACTGTTCGACGCCAGGAGTTCCCGTGGCAGCCATGCCTTCGACGCTGAATGCGTTGACCGTGGTATTCGTCCCCTGCTTGCGCAGCCGGATGCCCGGCGCCGTGTCGAACCCATCCGAGGCGCCGGCGGTCGTGTTGCCGACTATGTCCAGACAGACATCATTGTCAGTGCCGGCTGTGGAGCCTCCGGCTTCGACGAAGATGCCCTCACGTAACGCAGTTGCCACCGGAGCGGCAACGGTGTTGTTGCTGATTCTCACGTTGATTGTGCCTTGGGCCTCGGCGCCACGAATCTTGATGCCGTTCCCGTCGGTACCCGAGACGTTGTTGCCATCGATGACGATCGTCAGCGTCGCGACGTCAGTGCAGCAAGCGAACGTTCTGCCGACGCCGGCGCTGATTCCGAATGGAGCACCGAAATTAGGCGTGTGATTCGCGACGATGCGGTTGTTGTTAATAGTGACCGTGCCGGTGGAGGTGCCGAGGACGGAGGTGGAGATGACGTTGCCGGCGATGTTGGTGATCGGATTGGCGATGGTCCCGTTGTTGTTAATCTCCCAATTTCCGCGCGCAATGCCGTTGATGCCCACCTGAATGGCGTTGGTGTTCATCTTGTTGGCGGAGCTAGCGCCGGCGACGCGGTTGCCGGTTATGGAGATGATGTTGTTGACGTCGTTGGGAATACCGAACGTGAGCTGCGGCGAGCCGGCGGCTGCGTTCGAGCCCTGCATGATGATGCCGCCGCCGATCGGGAAGTTCGAAATGATGTTGTTGGTGACCGTGGCGTCATTAAGGTTCGACGTGACCAAGGCACCGCCGCGGATGATCACGTGGATGCCGTTGCCCTGGGAGCAGGTCGTCGGGGTATGGACCCCACACGGGAATGCGGGCCCGCCGATAGTTGAACTCGTGACAGTGTTGCCGGAAATGTCCAGGCTGGTGATCGTGCCTGAGTCATTCTCAATGGCGACCCCGTGGAAGTAGGCGTTAGTCAACGTGTTGTTGATGATGCTGACGACGCCGTCGATATTGTTGTTGCCCAACGTGTTGAAGGCGAGGTTAGAACTCTGAGCAGCCAGGCCCGTCCCGGAGTCGTTGATGAATCCGTTTTGGAACGTGAAGTTGGTAACGTCGGTGCCCTGCACGCCGCTGCCGCCAGTGGTCACAATCGCCACGCGGGTGAACGACGGACTAAGCGTGTTGGTGAGCGAGACCCCAGCGCCGGTGGTATTCTGAATCGCGCCACCCGTGCACGTGCCTGCGCTGGTACAACTGCCGCCGTTCCCCTTGACGATTAGACTGCCGAGGGCGCCAGTTGAGTTAAGGACGATGCCGCTGGAGGCGCCGTTCGAGCTGACGCTACGAAACTCAAGGCGGTTGGCGCTGATGGTGGTGTTAGTGACATTGAGCGCGATGCCTGTGCTGGTCGTCAGGGTATTGACAAATGCGCCAGTCGCCGCCGCGTTGCACGGGTTCTCGTCGCAGACTTCGATGGTGCCGCCGTTTACTGCATTGAACGCCGTATTGGTGGTCGTCGTCAGGGCAAGGCCGCCGCGGAACGTAATTGTGGCGCCGTCGTTGTTGTCGAGATTAACGCCCGCCGAGCTGTTGGCGCTGACCGCTCCGTTGAAGGTGACGTTCCCGCTGGTGGTCTTGCCTGAAATATTCACCGGCTTCGCAGCGGCCGCAGACGTACTAATCGTGCCATCATAAGTGAGTGCTATGGTGCTGTTGGTGCCCGTAATCAAAAACTCGTCCGCAGTGGCCCCTGATAACGCGCCTGTGCCGAACGAGATAGTCGAGCCGCTGTTAATGGCGCTCAGCCTGATCCCGTTCGCGCCACCTGACGACGAAATCGAGTTGAAGCTGCCGCTCAATGAGCCAGTGGTTAGATCCAGCGCTGGACCACTCCCGCTGATGATTAGATCCGCAACGTTGAGTGTGCCGAAGGTGGTGCCGTTAATGCCTTTGCTGGTGGCGGAACCAGTTGTAACAGTCAGGCCGCGAACCGTATTGCTCGTGCCCGCAGCGTTCAGGTTCACTGCGTTCGAGCCGGCAGTTGAATTGTTGAGCGTAGTCGCCGGAGCGCCGGTATTCATGGCCGGCAGTGGGAATGAATCCGCAGGCACGGAAACGCCCGAGATAGCAGCCAATGTGGCCGTCGCATCCTGGCCAATCAGCTTTTGATTACTGTGCAGGGTTATCGGGCCGGTATAGCTCGATGCATTTTCATAAATGAAAATGTTGTCGCCGGCGCCTGCGGTGGTGCCACCGAGGTTGGTGTTGATCGCCTGGAACGAGGCGACTGAATTAAACGGCGTCGCCAGACGTCCGTTACCTGCACCTGCCGCAGCATTGATGAACCAGATCATGCCCGCGACATTCAGGCTGACGGTCGCTGTATTGGACGTACCCGAAGCGTTGCTGATCGTGTAAGTGAAGCTGTCAGCGCCCTCATAACCCACCGGCGGGGTGTAAGTGAACTTGCCGTCAGCGGCCACCACGACCGTACCACCCTGGGTCGATGATCCACCCTGGTTGATGGTAACCCCGGTGTTTGGCGTGTCATTCGTCAGGATGGTGAACTCGGTGCTGTTGTCGGTGTTGACGCCGACATTGCCAACGATACTGGGAGCATACGAGTCGTTCACCGCAACCGGCGGCACTGAGAACGAGAAGACGTAGTTTGCCGCCATGTTGTCTGGCGGATCGCCGCTGTCCTGATCGGTAACCTGACCGGCGAAGACGGTGACCTGGCAAATGTTGCCGGCCAGGAGATCGGTTGTCGGGTTAATCGTGAATGTAAGTGGCCCACCTGTCACCGCCGTGTCGGCAGGGTTTTTCGTTTGCGACCCGCAGACGATCTGGAACCAGTTGCCGGTTACATTCACGTTCTCGCTGAAAGTGATCGAAATGTTGGTGTTGGCTGTCTGATTAAGTGCGCCGTTGGTCGGCGTGGTGGAAGACACGCTGGGCGGGTTATCCACCGTAAAGCTGAAGACATAGTCGGCAGCCATGTTGTCGGGCGGATCGTTCGCGTCGGCATCCGTTACCTGTGCCGCCAGCACGGTTACCGTGCAGATCTCACCGTTGGCAAAGTCGGTGTCGGGATTGACGGTGAAGATCGTATTCGGACTGGCCGAGACGACTGACGTGTGCGCGCCGCTGGTGGCACATGAAATCGTCACTGGAGTCGCGCCGAGATTCACCGACTCGCTAAACGTGAGCGAGACACTGGCGTTGTTGGCGACCTGTGTGGCTCCGTTAGTTGGCGTGGTGGCAGTAACTGTCGGCGCCGCGTCTATCGAGAAACTGAAGACATAGTTTGCCAGCATGTTATCGGGCGGATCAGTTCCGTCCTGGTCAGTCACCTGCGCAGCGACAACGGTCACCGTGCAGGTCTCGCCCCCTGTGAAATCCG
>JANNJZ010000131.1:0-11597 GCA_031396065.1 Pyrinomonadaceae bacterium
ATCCGTGCGGCCCCATCCCGCCGGGAATGATGCTGAAACAAAGGTCGTTCCGGCAGGTACCGCATCCGTTACTGTCACCGTCTGCCCATCACTCGGTCCATTGTTGATGAAGTTGATCGTGTAAGTGATGTTCTGCCCGGCCGTAACTGGATCGGGCGCGTCTGTCTTGGACGTGATCTCCAGATCGGCATTCACCTGCACCGTCGTCGTGGTGCTGGCCGAGTTGTTGGCGCTCACGTTATCCAGCGACGTCGTCGCCGCTGTAGCCGTATTCGTAATAACCGTGGCATTGGCCACACTGCTGTCGACCTTGACCACGATCGTGAACGTGGCAGTCTCCGCTCCCGCTACCAGCGCCTTACTGAACACGATGTTCCCGGTTCCTCCCACCGGCACCACATCCGTCCGTGACCAGCTCCCCGGGAATGACGCTGAAACGAACGTCGTACCCGCAGGCACCGCATCCGTCACCGTCACATTGCTCGCCGGGCTTACCGCCGAGTTGTTCTTGAAGTTCACCGTGTAGGTGATGTTGCTACCAGCCGCCACCGGATCTGGTGTATCGGTCTTGCTCGTGATCTCGATGTCTGACTGATTCACCAAAGTCATCGCCGTCTTACTGTTGTTACCTGGCGTCGGATCGCTGACCGCTCCTCCCGCCGTAGCCGTGTTGCTGATGCTTGACCCTTCCGCCGCATTGAAGGCAACCTGCACCACCATCGTAAAGCTTGCCGTTTCCCCGTTGGCTACCGTCGCCTTCGTGAAGACCACGTTGCCTGTCCCACCCGCGACTACTGCATCACTGCGGCCCCAGCCCGCCGGGAACGTTGCCGAAACGAACGTCGTGCCGGCCGGCACCGCATCCGTTACCGTCACCGTCTGCGCATTACTCGGCCCGTTGTTCGCGAAGTTGATTGTGTAGGTAATGTTCTGGCCCGCCAGCACTGGATCCGGCGCATCCGTCTTGGCCGTGATCTCCAGATCTGCCGACGGCGACAAATTGGTGGTATCACTGGCTGAGTCGTCACTCGTATCCATCTCGCCACCACCCGACACGGTGGCGGTGTTGATGACACTCGCTATATTCACCCCCGCCGTTACCGTCAGCGTTATCGCTGGGTAGCTGTTGCCGGAAGTGAGTGCGTCACTACGCGTGCAGGTCAGCGTTTGCGACGCGATCCCGCAGGTCCAACCGTTGTGCGCTCCGATTGGAGCGGTCGGTGTCAATCCGGCTGGCAAAACATCGGTCACGGTAACCGTGCCGGTGGTTGTGGCCGGACCATCGTTTGTGACGGTGATGGTGTAGTTGTTGCCGGTGCTGCCCTGGACGAACGGATCTGTGTGCGTCTTCGTGATCCTCAGATCAGAAGGCTTGCACTTTCCGCCCGCATCGGCATTGAAGATCGTCTGGACCTCAGTCTGCGTTAAGGCCCGATTGAAGACCTCGACCTCATCGATAAGGCCGTTGAAAAACAGAGAACCAGTCCGGCCGCCGATGTTAAAAGGTACAGCGTCGCCAGTGATATTGCCGGTCTTCGTATCCTGACCGACCAGAACGCCGTTGGCATAGATCTTAATTAACGCACCGTCGTAGGTGAGGGCTATGTGCGTCCATTGTCCAACTGGTGGCACAAATGGCACGGTGTTTGTCGGGTAGTCCGAGAAACCCCTGACAATCTTCTCGCCACCTACGCTGGTCTTGATGATCGAAGAGAGCTGGCCGGCATCCAGGAGTAAGAGATAGTCGTTGGATCCGGCAGCAGTCTTACCGAAATAAACGGCCCCAGCGGACACGGCCGGATTAACCCATCCGTCAAGCGTGACCTCAGTGCCAGTGATGTTCAAAGGTCCTGAACTTCCCGTCGCGGTGACAAAGCTGGCACCGTTAAAGCTGAATGCCTGAGCAACCTTGCCTGGCGCATATAACGTAGTGCCAACCCATGTGCCATCACTGCCGCCCGCAATGTCCCTGGTGGTGTTGTCGCCGCTCCACCAGCCGACCATGTTCGCCGGCGGAGTAGCACAGAGCGAGGCGATGTTCGTTAGATCGCTGGAAGAGTTATTCGCCCCGTTGACGTCGTTGCCACCAGACACCGTCGCCGTGTTGGTCACGCTTGCCGGCGCAGTGCCGGAAACGTTCACTGTCAACGTTATGCTCGGATAACTCGCGCCGCCGCCGGCGAGCACGTCGCTGCGCGTACAGGTCAACGTCTGCGAGGCAATGCCGCACGTCCAACCGTTGTGCGCACCGACTGGTGCGGTCGGTGTTAAGCCGGTCGGCACTACGTCCGTGACGGTTACCGTTCCTGATGAAGCGGTGCCGCCCACGTTGGAGACGGCGATCGTATAAGTCTTATTCGTGTCCCCTTGAGTAAAGATATCGGTGTGTGACTTGAGAATGGTCAGATCGGTCCCGACATTGACTGTCGTCGGATCACTGTCGCTGTTGTTGAGGGTATTGATCTCACCGCCGCCGGAAACGCTGGCCGCATTGGTTATGGCCGCCGCGCCGGTCGGAGCATTAGCTGCGACATTACCGGTCAGGGTAATGACGGGATAGCTGCCTAGTGCAGCCAACACTGTATCGACGCCCGTACGTGTGCATGGCCCGGAAGGCGCCGTGCAATTCCAACCGGTGCCGCTGATCGAGGTTGCTGTGAAACCACTCACTGGCAGGGTGTCGGTGACAGTAACAGTGTCGCCGCTCAGCACTGGTCCTGGACCAGCGTTGCTCACAGTTATGGTGTATTGGGCGCCGGGCTGTCCCTGGAAGAAGTTGCCGACGTGGGCCTTGTCGATCGTGAGATCGGGAGCCTGAACGATAACTGTCGGATCGGTGAACGAATTGTTGTTGGTGACAACTTCGCCACCGCTACCGGCCGTTACCGTCGCCGTGTTGTTCAATGGCGTACCGGCATTGTTGTCAACATTCACTGTCAACGTGATCGTCGGATAGTCAGTGGCAGCTGCGACTGAGTCAGAGCGAGTACACGTCAAGGTCGGCGCTGCCACAACGCAACTCCAACCATTATGCGCACCGCTTGGCCCCGTCAGCGTCAGGCCGGAGGGTACCGTGTCGGTGACCGTCACCGTGTTTCCGGCAAACGTGGCGAAGTCGCCGTTGTTTCTCGGAGTGATGGTGTAAGTCTTGCCGATGTCGCCTTGCTTGAAGGTGCCGGCATGCGACTTCGTGATCGTCAGATCCGGCATCGCGATGTTGGTAACGGTCGGATCATTCGGCGGCCCGGGTCCCGTTTCCGGATCGTTGGTTTCGAAGGAAGCAAAGTTGCCGCCCGGTCCTGGAGTGATCGTGCCCTTGGTACTGACTGAAGCTGCCGTCGGCGTGGTGCTGATGGTCGCCGAGTATTTGATGGTTACGGTCTTGCCGGCAGGCAGAGTGAAGCCTGATACGCCACCGAGATTTACTATTTCACCAGCCATTGGCGCCACAAAACTACTGGTATTCGTTACGGAGGTATTGGTGCGTGGTCGGGTGGAACGCGCGTGCGCAAATCTCACTTCCTTGCGATCCGCGGTGGTTGAGTTGTTCGAAGCGGTTAAGGCGTTACTGTAGCCAGTAACAGTTGCCTTAGCCAGGAGCAACGCCTGCCTAACGCTTCTGGCCTCACGTTCTACGTTTCTCACGGCTGATGGAGTGAAAACTGCCTGGCTCCCGCGCTGAGAAGCATTCTCAACTCGCGCCTGAGCGTTTTGCGCTATCGGTGTCTTTGCGAATTGAAGCGCCGGCGCTCCTCCGCTGCGACTGGTCTCGTTGGGGTCGAAATTAAGGTTCGATGGTAATTGACAGGCTGCAGCGCCAAACGTCGGAGTACCTACCACGGTCACGACCGCGGCGTTGTTGGCAGTACTGACCGCCGCCGAACTCGCTTGGGTGACGTTCATTGTCCCAAACGCCTCGTTGAGTCGGATTGTGTTCCCGGCGGCGGTTACATTATTGCCGCTGACGTTGACGCACATGGTTGGAGGACCGCCCGGCGTTGCAAGGCTGGGATCATCGTTTGTGCTGAAGTCAATGGCAGTGCCTGGGGCACCGTTGCTGTTCGTAAACTTATTGTTCGTAACCGTGATGTTGCCAATCGTGGCTTCCTCAACGTCTATCCTCAGGAACCTGGTGCCGGTATTGGAGATGGCACCCGTGCCGTTTCCGTTGTTATCCACCTGCACGTCGATGGTTGACGCGTTGTTGGGACGAAAGTTCAAATCAATTGCTTCCGAGGTTGACGCGGCGGTGGGCATGTTCCAGTTGTTGCCTAAAATCTTAATGTCGCCGCCGGAGGAGTCCGCGCGGTAGTCAATGAAAATGAATTCACGATTAGTGGCAGTAAAAGTAACGTTGGTGGCAACGTTGTTTTCAAATCTCAGGTTGGAAAAATTTGCGGCGTTGTACGAAACAGGCTCAAAGACGTGGCCGATCACGTGTCGTCCACCCGCGCCCGCTTGGAAATTGACGTTCTGAACCGTGTTACCACTGACCACGGCGTTCATCCTGCCGCCGGAGTTCTGCGTACGAATGATTGAGGTGTTGGCAACTCGTCCATCCTCAGCGACGTTATCGAATAAGTTGTTACTGACCGTGGTGTTATGGAGACCGCCGCCGCCGGTGAGCACGCCCACATTGTTTTCGGAAGTGACGTTGACTCCGCCCGGGGAATCAGGGACGCCGTTTGAGAACGTGTTCCCCGTAATCAGGGTTGTGAGTGTGCCCGACGCAGCGCCGCTTGGGGAAAAAGTGATGGCTTGATTGTTCAGCGAATCAAACAGGCAGCCGTTCCTCACCTCGATGGTCACGTTGGCGGTTCCATCGCTTACCCCTTGCATGTTCGAAGCGCCTGAGGAGGAATTGGTGAAGTTGGTATCGTTGACTTCAAACAGGGTGTTGCTGAAACCGGAAGTGTTCCGAATGAAGAGTCCGTGCGTCGCCGGGCTGTCGATGTTGGTAACCAGGCTGTCCAGATTCAGCCGGCTGGTGCCGGTGATGTTGAGCGCGATCATGCCGCTGCCCGCCGGGCCGTCAATCCCCACACCCGAAAGAATGATGTTGCTGCCGCCGTTAGCTTCTACACCGTGTTCGCCGAGTGTGCCTTCGTTGTCCGCGAGCAGGGGCTGGAGCGTGTCGCCGGGACTATTCAGGTTAATGGACTTCAGCGTTATGTTATTCGCGTTGGTCAGACGAATGCCGTCGTCGGTGGTATTGGCCATGACACCGCCGGTGCCGTTGCGGGCGTTCGTATTGTTGCCGATGACACTGAAGCTGCCGGAGTTGTTCTGAATCACGATACCGCTGGGCGCGCCGCTGACTGAGACGAGGGTCAGCACCATGGCGAGGGGCGTGGTGGAGCCGCCGGTGATCTCAACGCCGGTGCCGGCGCCAGTGGTTGTGATCGAACCCGACGTGGTTGTGATAGTTCCTGTGTTGCTGGTGGCGTGCAGGCCGCGCTGGCCGGCGGCGGGCGTTATGTCCAAATCCGCGAAGGTAAAAGTGCTGGTGTTCGAATCCAGGAATGCTCCCGTGCCGGCAGAACCGGTTAATGAAGCGTTGCCAAAATTGAACGAGCCATTTGAGTTGAATACACGCAGGCCCTGGGCGGTGCTGCTGGTTGATGAGATTGAAGTGAAAGCCAGGGCGGTAGTCGCCGCCAGATCTTCCACATCGAGGGCCGCACCACCGGTCGCGCTGATGGAATTGGACGCCGCATTCATGATCAATATGAAGCTGCTCGCGCTGTTGTCGGCCTGGATTCCTCGTCCGGCCGAAGTAGTGACCTGGACGTTATTTGAGAACGTGATTGAAACTCCACCAGTATGATTACGAAGAACGATAGCGTCAGAAGCGATAGCAGTACCGGTCACAGTTGACCCGCCGTTAAAGAGCACACTGCCGCCCGTCTTGGTCTGAATATCGATCAATCGACCCGTGGTGCGACTCACCGGACTGTTGGAAAAGTTGATTACTCCAGTTCCACCGCTCACGAATACCGCTGTCCCGGACGTGGTCCCTGAGATGGGCGAGTTCGTCATGTTGAAGGTGCCGGCCTGGGTGGTAAGAGAAAGGCCGCCGCCAGTCGTGCTGTTAGTAATGCCAACACCGGTAATATTCGTGGTGCCGCTGATGGCGCTACCGAGAATAGCGAAGTTATTACCCTGGGTGATATTCAACCCGGTTACTAAGTTGCTGCCACCGAGAGTAACGGCGTTACCAGTGGTATTGGTTATTGTCGGAGTCGAACCCGCCGGACGAAGCGTGATGCTATTAGCGACCAGGGCCACCCCCTCGCCAGTCAGGGTCTGACCGCTATCGAGAGTAATCGCCCCGTTGAGTGTGCTGGCGTTGAAAAAGACGTAAAGAATATCGCTCGCCAGATTTGCCGCAGTCGAGATAGTCGCGGTGTTTCCGGAAGGCGTAAGACTGCGGCCATCGCCAGCGGCGCCGGCCTGCAAATACCAAACGCGCACCGGCATATTGATCGTGACCGTTCCCGTTCCTACCAGCGTGTTGTCGACGCTGTTCTGGATGGTGTAGGTGAATGTATCTGAGAAACCTGGTCCACCGTCTCCGAGCTGTGGTGTGTAAACAAAGTGGCCATTGCTGGCGAGCGTTACTAAACCGCCTTGGGTGGTTGGGGCGTTAGTCTGGGTAACCAGGGTGATGGAGTCAGTCAGCGCAACGTCGTTGAGGGTAACTGGGTTGAGTGATCTGGCGCTGGTGTCGAGCACCGTATTGCCTACCCAGTCGTAAGTATCGTTGTAAGCAATCGGTGAAGCATGAATCGAACCCGCAATCAAAGTCGTGTTGCTGTCGAGAGGGGCGTTAAAGATTACGGCCAGAGCGTCGTCTGCGGGACTGACAGCGCCGGCGTTGGCTATGGTCGCGGTGTAATCAATCTGACCACCGGGGTTCTTCTTGGAGGCTAGCGCAAAGTTGTCAGTTAAGGTCGCTGAAAGCGAGGGAGCCAGCGCTGCCGGCCCGGGCACGAATAACGGAGCAGGTACAGCTTGGGGCTGAGTCGGCGCCGGTGCGTCAGACTTCTTTTCAGTAACCGGGACCGGCTTCGCATTAACGCGGCCCTCGGCCGGGAGTGCCAACGCAGCAATCGGAGTCACCAATATGGTAAAGGCGAGTAAACAGGCAATGAAGACTCTCTGGTTATTGTTGCTTTGGGCGATTGATGCGTACATGGGCTCTCCTTAGGAAAATGCGAAGTCAAATGCCGGGGCCGGCAGTAGGTATGTGAGAATGAATGGTCAATATTGCTTCAGAAAACTGTACTGAGGCACACAAAACTGCCTCAGGGGTGGCACAACTGGATTAGTGATCCTGACAATTTGTTAACGACAGCGCTAGTTCGAGCTTCTGCAAACCGCCGGCTATTCAAGAGGATTAGCCGTACTTTAAGCTGCGAATAAAGGAAATGTCGGTAAGCCGCTTTTCGCTGTCGGGGGCAGGTGCACGGCTAACGCTACTTCCGCATTGGAGTGCAGAAATTAACACATGCAACGGAAAAATAACAAGGCTGTTGTTGATTTTGTTCTTGATTTTGACGCCACAACCCAAGCCGGAAGATCCGCAGATTACGCAGATTAGAGGAAAAGTTTAGGGGGTTGGAGCCTGCTCAGTTCTTCTAGCTTTCCTACTTTCGGTGGTGACCTAGTTTGAAAATCTCTGTGAGTCCTCTGTGTGCTCTGTGCCTCGGTGGTGGTGTTTGCCGAGTAATTCACCACCGAGACACAGAGACCACAAAGGTTGCACAGAGAAAAGCTCAAATTAGGTCACTATCTACTTTTCCGAGTGGGAGCGAATCTGCGTAATCTGCGGACGTTCTTACGGCGTGGCTTTCTCTTTGGCTTTAGCTTCCTTGGCTTTCGCCCGGCGCTCCTTCAGCGTTTTGTCTGCTGCTAAATCACGCATACGCACGTAATTCAGATTACCGCCCTCACCGCCGGCAAAAATCTGGATCTCAAAATCCTGACACTTGAGAGTCTTCATCTGAGTGTCGAGCCCAACATATGCTTCCCAGGCATCTACCGTGGGAAGACTCGAACCTTCAGTAAACTTCTCCACAAACTTATCAACGTGTGGATATTCCGGACCATTGTAGCCAACATTAATAGCCGAAACATGACCGTCCAGCAGGTCAAAAGTGATCTGAGTGACCCCGACAAACTTCTCTTTTGATCCGAACTTATCAGGTCGCATTATTAGACTGGTCACTCCCAATGGGCTGGGTGGACGGGCTAAGGCGGCACGGACTTCCCCGTCATCCTTGCTGCCTGGAAATATTGCCGTCACTTGATCCGGAGTCATTCCAAGCCTGAGACCGCTTAAGACCGGAGCCTGGTCCATGGCCAGGCTGCAGGGGCTCTTTGACACCTCAGCCTTGATTGTCGGGGTCGGCGACGGGGCGGCAGGTTTACTGGTGGATGACTGCGAATTCGTTGGCCGGATCTCGCAGGCGACACATAGCCCAACCACCAAAAGTAAGACAGCAAAAAATGGCTTCATAGTCAGTCCTTTAAATGAATTCTTGGGAGTTCAGCCTTGCCGGGTCAGGTTGCCGCCGGTCCAACGATGGGATTGAGTTGCCAAGGGAGGAAAGAGAATTAACATAGTTAGCTGGAAACAAACAAACCCGTTCGATGGATTACTCAGTCTAGTTCTCAACCCTGGGGAGCCGGCGGGCAAGAACTCATTGCCCATACCAACTGACTATCGAGTAACGCTCGCCATAGGTTATCGGGATCACTTCGTGGGTCGTCTCTGACCGGAAGGCAGTCAGGGTCCCTGCCTCACCGAGGAGACTAAGCTCCCTGCCGTTGCGCCAATCGTGAAAAACGAGAGAGCCACCGCAGTAGGTGTCAGTTTCGGGCAGCTCAGACTGACGGTTCAGAAAGATGCTTACCGAGATACGGCGTGACTGGTCAGTATCGAGCTGCAGCAGTCCGGTATTGCCGTCCTGATGGGCAACAAAAAAGTCGCCTACCTGATAGCATAAAAACTGCGGCTCCTCGCAAGAGCTAAGAGCAACTCCAAAATGCTCTTCGAACCGCGTGCGATGGACCATTAGCCTATGCATGACGAACTCCACAGTCGATTGAGACGGAATGAGCCGCGTGACATTGCGCACTCGTTCATTGACAGACCCTGCCTGGCTCTGCCCATAGGTCACTGCCGGGCTGGCTGGGGAACGGCGCAACTCGCTAATGAGATCACTGCAGGTCTCGGCATCGAAGAAACCTCTGATCAGCTGCAGGGCAAAATGCGCGGTTAAATCAGGCTCTGTCATCGGTCGCTCTCTCTGGCAGGAAAGATGCCGATAACGCAAACAATACCGCCAGCGCGATCTCGATTGATCGCACTGGCGAATAATGCTTGTCCATTCTGTTTTCTGTCTTCAGCTTTTATGGTCGCTGCGGGAAAATGCCCTGCAATGCGATGCAAAAGTTGAGTGTCAGGTACGGTTGCATATTATTGTGTGGCAATCCGCCGCCGGCCGGGGAAAGCGACTGCGGCGCCATCGTCCCGAGCGGTGAGCCTGAAGGAGCATAGGCAACCGTCAACTTCCCGTATGAATGGGCAGCTGGAAGTGTGGAATCGTCGTCCTCATCGGAGCCGTTCGCGGCGTGACTGTGGATTGGGATCTCGGACTGGAGTAGCGTGATTGACTCGACTCCGGACTGCTCGCCGAGGAAACGCTGCGAGAGTCCCTGACCCTGACCCGATTGCATAGGCACACTGCCTTGCAGATCAGGCAACGCAAAGGTGGATTTCCCGTCGCCGCCATAGACGGTGCCAAGCAACGAGAAGAGCGCTGTGTTTTGTGAGATCGGCATCAACTGCCCATCGCAGAAAGCCCAGCCCGTCGGCGGGAAGTTGAAGGGGAAAATGCGAATTTCAGCGACAAACTGATCGGACATATTCGTCTCCTTAAGTTTGGCTCGGGAAGACCCCGAAAAGCGAGATAATGAAATTAATTACCAGAAACGGTTGCGTGTTCTCGTGTGGCTGGCTGCCCCCGACCGGAGTGATGACCTGATTGAACATCGGCATGGCCGTGAAACTTGTCGTATAGAAGTCGCCTTGCGGGATAGCTGGAACTCCGCCGACAGGCTCCTTTGAGCCCGCAGCGTCATTCGTGCACGCCCATGGGTGGGTATGCGCAGGTATCTGCTGCACTGTCAACGTCTCCTGTTCCGTGCCGGCCATCTCACCGATCTGATAGGTAGTGCCGCTCGGTGCGGTGCCCATGTGAACGGGAACGCGGCTCGCGAGATTGGGGAGGTTAAAAGTCGATTCCCCGTCACCGCCATAGGTGGTCCCGATTAGTTGAAATAATACCTCATTTTCGGAAATCGGGAGCGTCTGCCCCTCACAAAACATCCACCCGTTGGGGGCAAAGTTGCCCGCAAACATCCTGATTTCGCCTACATAGGGTTCTGGCATGTTGATCTCTCCTTCTTAGTTCTGCGACGGGAAGATGCCCTGCAGCGCGATGATAAAGTTCAAAACCAAATAAGGCATCATGTTGTTGTGTGCCTGGGAGCCACCGACCGAACCGACGGTACCCGGGTTCATTAGCGCCAAGTTCGCCGCTGAGGCGTAGGCGTTGGTCGGTGCTCCGCCAAGGACAGCCCCACCGGGAGTGTCGAGGGTGGCCGTTGTGTTTGTTGCCTGAAGCAGGTGAACGTGGGTCGGCAACTGTTGAATGTTCACCGTCACAGCCGTAGAGCCGGCTGCCTCACCGAGCGCATGACCGGCGCCCTCATGGATTGGAACTTGTCCTCGCAGGTTCGGCAAAGCGAAAGTCGTTTGCCCATTGCCGCCGTAAGTCGTGCCCAGCAAGGCAAAGAGCGCCTGGTTTTGGTTAATGGGTAAAAATTGCCCATTGCAGAGTGCCCAGCCCTTCGGAGGGAAGTTGAACGATACTATCTTGATCTCACTGAGAAATGGTGTAGACATGTTTTTGAACTCCTTCGAGTCGAGTGAAAGCTATTGTCAACCGGCTTGCGCTTATTGCAGACGCAAGTTAGCGGAAGGGGAAAACACGTTTAGCAACGTCTGATCGCATGTGCCGGAAGGCCGAGCGATTTAGAACTGATTTCTGGATTCCTGCCTGATGAAGAAAACTTGAAAATGCCTGTCTGGTTGAAAGCTCGGGGATTCTACTAGCAACTCAAAAAAAAGACAAGCAACAATTCTTGCATAACTCTCAAGCTAATCAGAGATGCAAGAATCTTTGTATCAACTGTGCCGGGGATGCCAGAGTTTTTGCATAGAACCCTGACCAATCGGATGACTCAATGCAAGAGGTTTTGTATGAGAGGCCTATTTGCACGGAAGATGCCAGAGTTTTTGCATGGACTCGCCGAGGTTTTTTTGGAGTGCGGTAACCTGTTACCGCTTTGGTCGGCTGAGACCTGTCACAGCCTTCGACGCTCCGGATAGAGGCTAGTCGAAACGTGCGGGCGCAACCGTATGGAGGACGGCGGCGACAGCTCGCCGATTACCAAAGCGGTAACAGGTTACCGCACTCCAAAGTTTCAGTCGGCTGACCTGTCGCAGCCTTCGACGCTGCGGATAG
>JANNJZ010000184.1:0-6397 GCA_031396065.1 Pyrinomonadaceae bacterium
CCCCGGAGGGGTGCCAGCTTTTCTTGCACCCGTTCCGGGTGGAAATTCTTCATGACTTGTTGTCCGGTGGTCTGCGCTACGCTGCGACCACCGGCTACTATCTGGCAGCCCACCAGGCTGAAGAACCAAGCGTGACTCGAACCAGTTTCGCTACCAGATCTGGCAACGCTTTACCTCCTCGCGCACCATCGGAGCACCGACCTTGCACTGAAACGCCTCCGCAAACTTTGGCATGTTTGATAGTGGACCGTTGACGCGAAACCGCCCGAGCGGGTGCGGATCCGACTTCACCTGAAGGCGCGTCGCCTCCGGCGTATCCTTCTCTGCCCAGACCTGCGCCCAGCCAAGGAAGAACCGCTGCTCAGGCGTGAACCCGTCGATCGCAGCCGGACGAGGCTTGCCCTGTAGCGACTTCATGAACGCGTCGTATGCAACGTAGAGGCCGCCCAGGTCCGCAATCGATTCGCCGGAGACCAGCTTGCCTTGTAGATGTAAACCGGGCAGCCTGAACTCTATTAGCTCGAGGTATGGAAGGCGGGCTTGCCCCCGCTCTTTTCCACGACAAACTTTGGAGCTAACACGCACCTGCCATTTGCCAAGATGATGTGGACCAGTTCCGTTACTACGTCGCGCGATGTAATTAGTTTCGGCAAAACCAATGAAAAACTTTTCAGTTTCAGAATGATCATTTGCGCGTCCGAATTCTCGTTTTTAATCCGAGTTATCGTAAACAAGTATGCGATTTCGATTACTACTGAAATCCCTTTGCTGAGCCACTTAGCTTCATGCTACAAGAAGCGCGCAATCAACCGTCCTGCCGGGAGGAACCACCACGTGCATAAAGTAAATTCTTCGGCGGAGCCCTGCCGCCGTCCCGTTTTTTTTCTAAGTCATGAACTGCTTCGTCGCCGATCCATCGTGCTGTTTGCTGCGCTCGCTATCGGTCTAGTCTTTATTCAACTCTCGGGACAAGCTCAAACTTCGGGCGGACAAACTCGCTTACTGCGCACCCCGACCGTCAGCTCTACTCAGATCGCCTTCGCCTATGCAAACAACATTTGGACGGTGCCCCGCGCGGGCGGGAGCGCACGTCGTCTCACGAGCTTTCAGGGACAGACCTCGAATCCGCAGTTCTCGCCTGACGGGAAATGGATCGCTTTCAGCGGAGAGTATGCGGGGAACCTCGACGTCTATGTGGTCGCCGCTGATGGCGGAGAGCCGCGCCGGTTGACGTGGCATCCGGGCGGCGATCTTGCGCAGGGATGGACGCCGGACGGTAAGTCGATAATGTTCGCATCGGGGCGCGCTTCGTGGGCGCCCAGCGGAGCCCCGCGCTTCTGGACAGTGCCTGCCGAAGGGGGCGTGGAATCGCCAATGAGCCTGCCCCGCGCGTATCAGGGCAAGCTCTCCGCCGACGGCTCGCGGGTCGCTTACCGCATGAACAACTCCTGGGACGAAGAGCGTCGCAATTATCGCGGCGGACAGAATCGTCCAATCTGGATCGTGGACCTTAAAAGCTATGACCTGGTGTCGCCTCCGTGGACTGACTCGAAAGACGTCGATCCGGTTTGGGTTGGCGACGCCGTATATTTCATTTCCGATCGCGACGGCGTTGCCAATGTTTGGGAGTATCAAACCTCAGCGAAAAAGCTGACGCAGGGAACCCGCTTCACGGACTTCGACGTTAAGTCGCTTGGCTCGGGAGCGGGGTCGCTGGTTTTTGAGCAGGCCGGCTATGTTCATGAGCTAGATCCGAAAAGCGGCAAGGAACATGTTGTGAACATAACCGTCGCCGGCGACTTTCCCTGGATGATGCCGGGCTGGGAAGACGTTACCAGTCGCATGACGAATATGGAGATGTCACCGACCGGGAAACGCATCGCGGTTGAAGCGCGCGGAGAGATCTTCACTATTCCCGCCGATAAGGGCGACGTGCGCAACCTGACAAATTCGAGCGGCTCGGCGGAGCGCGACCCCGCCTGGTCCCCTGACGGGAAATTCGTTTCTTACTTTAGCGACAAGTCAGGCGAGTATCGGCTGTACATAGAAGCCCAGGACGGCCTGACTCCGCCACGCGAAATCGTGCTGCAGAATCCAACCCACTACTACACGGCCTCATGGTCCCCCGACTCGAAGAAGATCATGTTCAGCGATACAAACTTGAAGGTTTGGGTGCTGGACGTAGGGAGCGGACAGGCGAAAGTTGTTGGCAATGATCCATGGATGGTGCCGAGTCGCACGCTCAATCCCGTTTGGAGTCCTGATTCAAAGTGGGTGGCGTATGCCAGCCGGTTGCGTTCGCTGTATCACGCGATCTTCGTGAGTAACGTCGAGACGGGTGAGTCAAAACAAATAACCGACGGGCTTGCCGATGCAGTGTGGCCAGCCTGGGATGCCAGCGGAAAGTATCTATGGTTTCTGGCTTCTACGGATTTCGGTTTGAGATCTCAATGGCTCGACATGACTTCCTATGATCACGAAGTAAACTTTGGTCTGTACGTAGCCGTGTTGAAGAAGACTGATCCAAGTCCATTGCTACCCGAGAGCGACGAAGACAAAGGAGTCGGCAGTGCTTCGCCTTCTCCTGAAGGTCCAGGTGGCAGAGGAGGTCGGAGTTCAACGGGAACCCCCGAGCCATCGGCTGACTCGCCGCCAGACGAACCGGCTGCGCAAACGCCGCGACGATCTCGTCCGCCGGTAACTGTGCAGATAGACTTCGATCGACTACAGCAACGAATCATTTCAGTTCCCGGCGTTCCCGAGCGTCAATACTCCCAGCTACAGGCAGGTGGTGATGGCACCGTTTTCTATCTTGAGACTCCGGCTGGTCCAAATACCGGTCCCGGCGGCCCGCGCGGAAACGAATTGTGGCGCTACAAATTGAGCGATCGGAGAGCGGTGAGTTTTGTTAATGGCGTGGTCGCTTATGACGTCAGCGCCGACGGCAACAAGCTGGCCTATCGCACGTCAGGTTTCGCCGGAACCGCGCCACCACTGCCGGGCGGGCCGCCGCCGACGCAGTCGCTGTTCATAGTTGACGCTGCTACCCGCAATCCGCCGCCAGCCGGTCAGGGGCGCGTCAATGCGACGCTGCGGATGTATCTCGATCCAAGACAGGAGTTCAAACAGATCTTTAATGAAGGCTGGCGCAACCAGCGCGATTATCTTTATGTGCCCAATATGCACGGCGCCGACTGGCCAAAGATGCGGGAGACGTATGGGCAGTTACTCCCCTACGTAAACCATCGCGCTGATCTCAACTACCTGATGGACATGATGGGCGCCGAGATCGCGATCGGACATTCATATGTGCGCGGCGGCGACATGCCGGAAGTTCCGGCTGTCCGGGGCGGGCTCTTGGGGGCAGACTTCACGATCGAGAATGGTCGCTACCGAGTGAGCCGAATCTACGATAACGAAAGTTGGAACACGGACCTGCGCACCCCTCTGGCCGCGCCCGGAGCCAACGTCAGTGTCGGCGATTACATAGTGGCCATCAACGGCATCGAGTTGAACGCGCCAGACAATATCTATCGGCTGCTCGATGGCACAGCTGGCCGCCAGACTTCTCTAACTGTGAACACTGGGCCAACGATGGCGGGTGCACGAAATGTGACGGTTATTCCGGTGCCGAGTGAGCAGGGGCTGCGGACGCGTGCCTGGGTCGAGTCAAACCGAAGGCTGGTTGAGAAACTGTCCGACGGTCAGCTGGCTTACGTTTACGTGCCGAACACCGGACAACCCGGCTATCAGAGTTTCAATCGCTACTACTTTTCGCAGCAGGACAAGAAGGGCGCGGTGGTTGACGAGCGTTACAACGGCGGCGGCTCAGCGGCCGATTACATCGTTGACGTGCTCGGCCGCAATTTCGATGGTTACTTCAATAATGTCGCCGGCGATCGTTTTCCCTTCACCAGTCCGTCCGCCGGAATCTGGGGTCCGAAGGTGATGATCATTAATGAGATGGCCGGCTCGGGCGGCGATCTCATGCCCTATATGTTCAAGCACCGGAAGATCGGATTGCTGGTTGGCAAACGCACCTGGGGTGGACTGGTCCACACGGCTGATACCCCACCGTTTGTTGACGGTGGTTCGGCAATCGCACCGCGCGGGGGATTCTTCACCAGGGACGGAAAATGGGCGTTGGAAAACGAAGGGGTTGGTCCGGACATCGACGTCGAGAACTGGCCGAAGGACGTGATCGCCGGTCGCGATCCGCAACTCGAACGCGCCGTGGCGGAGGCAATGCGCCAACTGAAGGAGCGGCCAGTGGATCGAATGACTAAAGAACCGCCGCCACCGACCTGGGGCAAGCGACCTTAGTTGGCGGTGAGAGCGCCGGACTGTTATTAGGTGTGCCAGACTTCATTGTGGGCGCTACCGGTCCGGAGGGTAACTAAGAGTGACGATTCTCCGTCGTTGCGGCTCCGCCGCCTTCCGTGCGGTAAGGCTCTGCCTTACCGAAAGGCTCGGCCCTTCCCATGAGGCTCCGCCTCCGCAAGCATCCGGAGGCATAGCCTCGAATCGAAATAGACGCTTAACGGTAAGGCGTAGCCTTACCGCACGGAAGGCGGCAAAGCCGCAGATAACTATCCACGAGAACGCACGAAGGGATATCGCTTTCTAACGACGGTACTGCTTACTGCGTCACGATCGTGCCCATCTGCACGACTTCGAAGTTTGAACCTTTGATTGTCTTCAAGGTGCTCAATTCGTCGTCATTCCAGCGCGGGTCGGGCGCGCCGCTGAAATACCAGTTCGAACCGTTGTCGGCCACGATCATTCCATACTTCTTCATGGCGCGCAGGATCACCTGCATTGCCGGAGAGAAACCCGAAATATTAAACGATGCCTTTAGCCGCACGCGCATGCCCATCGGTGGCAGGTTTGCGCTGGTGTTGCTGCTGGCATAGTGCCGCGCTGGAGAGATGTAGGCTCTGCGCGAGTTCTGCACGGTGAAGCGAATCGCGTGGGCAATCACGCCTAATTCAAACACCTCATCGTAACGCACCAGCCCGGGAAAGATTGGCAGCCCTGCAGCATCGGCTGAGGTCCAGCCCGCCGGCCGTAGCGCATTGGAGTTTAAGTCGAAAACAGCGCCGCAGTCGGCATTCCAACTTGCGCCGTTGGTCAGCGGGAACGCCCGGGAAAGTTCATAAAGTTTCCAGTTGTCGCGATCGATTACCAGCACGTGCCGGTCACCGTTCGAGTTTGGTCCGCCTTCGATTGGAGCATTGGCGGGCACCGGGTATGGACCAGGGTCGCTTTCATCGCCGTACGCAGTGAAATTAATCGAAACGCGCGGTTGGGTACCGCTGACGACCACATAGGGAATGCCGTTTGGAGCGCCGTTGTAGACCGTTCCGAAATCAGGGTGGAGTCCGGTATTTGCCCCGATACTGTTGATGAGGTTCGCGGAGTTTGGATCCACGGGTAGCGTCGAGATGTCCTGGTTCCAGGGATTGTTTGAAGGGAAGAGTTGTTTGCCACGCAAACTTGCCCCTGCGCCGAGCTCGGGTGTCGCGGCGGGAGTGGGCGTCGGCGTTGGAGTCGCCGTCGGAGTTGGTGTCGGCGTGGCTGTTGGGGTTGGAGTCGGTGGCGGATCATCAGGTGGCCCACCGCCGATGTGGCCTATCCCCACCCTCACGCGATTGCTTTGTATTCCCTGATAGGAGATTCCGACCAACACGTCTCCCGTATCGCCCAGGTTGTCGTTTAGTCGGACCACCACTGCCGTCATCCAGGTTTGACCAGGCACAGCTCCTACATATTCAACCGTGAGCGGGTAACGGAATCGAGTAACGTCTTCCGCGTCCGCCATCACCGCGGCAACGGTTTCGCCTCCGGCCGGCGTCAGGTTGGTGGCAAATAACATAATGCGGGTCCTGGCGTCGCCACCAAACGCAACCGGCGCTAGCGGTTGAAATGGTTCCGCAGTATTCATCACCGAATCGAGGGCAATTCCGCGGGTTGAGTTTGATTGGGTAAGCAATACCGGCGCGCCGGCCATCGAATAGGCTGAACTCTTTGCGCCACCAACGAGATTTGGGGACAACAATGCCGCGAAGCACGCCGAGACGCTGAGCCACAAAAGGAGTGAACGAGCCCTTCGCCGTGCACTGTTCGCATCTGGTTTCAGAAACACTGAGGACGATCGCCTTGGACGACGACTCAAACGACACAACTCCATCGAAACACCTCAAAAACAAATTCCTGTCGGGGCATCTAACGTCGGGTTTGAGGATGGGCAAGTAGGGGAAAGGGACAGCAAGAACAGAACCAACACTAATAGCCGGGCACACCTGGAGTCAAGAGCTTCTTTCTTGCATTCGCCCTTGTCTCTGTGTAGCAAACGTCCAACTTCTTGTTTTTTCAGCAAGAAACTAAGCTGCTAAAA
>JANNJZ010000188.1:0-12795 GCA_031396065.1 Pyrinomonadaceae bacterium
CGACTAACGTCGTCGACATACTTGTTAAGAGATTCTTGCGCAAACATGGTTCGTGAACGCTTTTCGCGTTCAGCGACCACGTCCCAAACTCTATTGAGTTCTTCTTTTTTCGGCTTAATGAAGTCTTCAAGGCCCGGAAGGATAGTTTGCGTGTCGTCGCGAACACGCGTTCCCTCGCGCAGTAAGACGCCTTCGAATATGGCCTCGATGACCTTGTCAGTGTCGATCGGCACAGGAACCGAGATTCCCAACGAGCTGCGAATTTGCTTGTGCTTGCGAATTAGAACGTCAAGCACGATGCCATCAATTTGGTTATCGATTCCGTAGTAGGTTACTACTCGAACCCTCTTGGTGGGTTGGCCATAACGATCAACGCGGCCTTCGCGCTGTTCGTGCCGAGTAGGATTCCACGACAGATCGTAATGAAGTATGGCGTCGAAGTGTTTCTGTAGGTTTATTCCCTCACTTAGGCAATCGGTTGCCACGAGAACATGCCTTTCACTCTCCGCGAGCTGTGAAACTCGTACTTCACGTTCGGCGGGAGGCAATATTCCTGTCACGGCCTCAACCGCGACATCCTTTGGTAGTGACTTGCGCAGCGCAGCGGCCACATAGTCGGCAGTTGGTATGAAGCGGCAGAAGAGGATTGGCTTTGAGCCCTGGGCCAGCATGGCCCTAATAATCTTGATCGCCTGCTTCAGCTTCTCGTCTTTGTCACCCTGAAGCGCCTCAGCTTCGCGGGCCATCTCAAGCAAGCGGCGGCGATCGTGTTGCTGATCTGCCACATCATCGATCATGCTTCCGGGTACTACATCAGAACCTTCCGTGGTCTCATCATCAATAAGATCCAATACACTACGCCGCCCGAGCTCATCGACTTCTTCAACAGTCTCGGCGTCGGCACTCGCCGCCCGAGTACGAAGCGTTCCCGCTGCGGCTGCCGGACTTGAAGCCATCGACCGCAAGAGAGCTAGTGCTGACCACCAACGAACACGTTGTCGCCGGCGACTACCGCCCTCGGGGTCTTTGACGATTTCGCGGGCGTAGGTCAAAACGCGCTCGAAAAGACGACGATATTCGCCCGAGAGTTTGTATGTTTCCTCGCTGTCATCGCGGTCTGGGAAAGGAGTGTCAGCATCAAGAAAGTGACGAATATCGCCACGCCTTCGCTGTACAAAATGTTGGGCCAACTCCCGCCGGTGTTGCTCGTTGTCGGGGCCCGTCAAGTCTTCGGGCAATCGAGTAAACTCCGGTTTGAGCAAAGAAAGGAGGGACCTGAAAGCCTCTTCATTACCACTGTGGGGCGTGGCAGTAACCAGGATCAAATGGCGGTCCTCATTCTTTGAAAGTCCAGATATCAATTGATGACGTTGATGACGGCCACCCCCTCGTCGATCAATCCCAGAGGCGCAGGTGTGAGCCTCGTCAACGATAACCATTTCAGGGCACGTACGAAGAAACTCATCGCGCCTCGCATCCGACTTGATGTAGTCCATCGATACAATGACATACGGATAAAGATCGAAGAGTGATTGCCCCAAGCGGCAGTTGCGGGCGAGTTTCAACGCAGTGCTTGGAAGAACAAGTTCGGCATCAATGTGAAACTTGTCACGTAGTTCAAGTTGCCACTGCTCAGCCAAGTGCGGCGGACAAAGCACGGCCATGCGTTGAACTTCTCCACGATCAAGCAGCTCGCGAGCAATTAGACCAGCCTCGATAGTCTTTCCGATTCCAACATCGTCCGCAATCAGGATCCTAATGGGGTCGAGGCTGAGCGCCATCAATAAGGGCACCAACTGGTAGGGCCGCGGCTCGACAGCGATACGTGCAAACGAACGGAAAGGGCCAGCACTTGAACGGAAGCCAAGTCTTACCGCGTCGCGCAATAGCCGGCAGGAGCGGAAGTCGCCAATCAGACTTGGATTCGGCAGATCAAATTGCGCTGGCTCTACCGCCTCTAGCGCAAGCAGAATACCGGTTGTCTCATCGTCAGTGCCTCCCAGTGGGCGCACCATTAGTAGGTCGTTTTTCGTTTCAGGAAGTACAACCCATTCTCTTCCTCGCGCTTTGACGAGCGAACCAACCGCGAAGCTCATGATGCCCTCCCAAAGATGTTAGGATATCGAGAGATAACCTTGTCCCAATCCTCCTGATAACTAAACCGAATGACGGTATATCCACGGTCTTCCATCTGCTCCATTTGCAGACTGTCGCGTGCTTGCCTTTCCGGGTAAGCGTGATGCGGTCCGTCAACATAGATCGCCGTCTGTACCTCTTCAAAAAGGAAATCGGGCCGGGTTTTGCAGTTCGCGATGAGTCGTTGTGCGTGCGATGGCAGACGATGATTGCGCTCCTCAAGATGTCGCAACCACTCGCGCTCCAATTCTGAACCAGCCAGACGCATCAATTGCTCAAGGTGTTCCTTCCGAGCAGCGACTACGGGAGAGCCATGCACTGTTGTTCTTGCGTAATTCAGAAGGAGGGCGCGAATAAGCTGCCGATCCAGTTGAAGATGAAAGCGTTGGTTGTAGTAATTCATCAAACAGTCATAACAGGCAGCCTCGCATTCCTCGCGCGCACCTGGCGCCTTGCGTTTGTCGTCACCGGTAAGTGGATCGAAATGGCAAATCTCCAAAGCGGTTCTTGCAACCGAGGCAAAAGCGTCAGGATCGTCCACTAAGCGTTTTAGAACACCCGCGCCACCTTCTGACGCTTCATAAAAGAGAATCTGTCGGGGCTCGTCGGTGCTCGGCAACACTTCTACAGCGAGTTCATTATCCTCCAGTTGGTACAATGCCTGTACTGCCCGCTTAAGCACTGCCATCAGGGATATCATCGTTTCCGAGCTGCATCCCAGTGCGGGTTCAAAGAGCAGACAGTTTCTTGTATCTTCGACGTACGGAATCACACGCGCCGTACGGGCTGCCTGCGGAATATCCTCGGGATCATCGGCCGCGACAAGTTCGTTCTTTGCCCAGTAGCCACGTTCGCAATCAAGCACAAAGCCATAGCGGTCCTTCTCTTTGCGCCGGCGCCAGCCAAGGTTTATCCGCCAAATCGTCGCGGACTGGCCAAACGCGAACTTGCCGTACTCTATTTCATTGGCCTCGACTCTCGCTGTCCGATATGAGGGTCGCCCATCATGCTCTGCAAAACGAATAGCGGTGATGATTTCGAAACCTTGGCGCAAGCGCTCTTCCTCATCCGAATTGATCTTGTCACGCCTGGCGGTCGATACATTTTGCAGTCTGAAAAGTGGCTGGAGCGGCGTTCCTAAATCGACGCCACAGCGTTCGCAAAGGTCTTGTCCCTCTCCCTCAGTGATTGGATGAATATAGCCACAACTCGTGCACCTCTTGGCCCGACGGGTAAGGAGGTCCTCATCGCTGACCGGCAAGATCACTTTATTGATCGTGTAGCGAGAACCTTCGTGGTAAACGAAGGCACGTGGACCAAATTCAGAGATTGCGAGAAAGCGAGGCCGTGAAAGGAATTCATCCCGCTGTTTTGTTTTACGACCCGGAATGTAAGCAGAGATCGGTAGTCTCGGGAAATTGTAACCCGGCAAGAAGCCCTCACTGGCAAAGTATCGGTAACTATAGAAATCCGACTGAACAAGACTCTCTACTTCTGTCAGAAGCTTAAGTTGTGATTCCGCTTCGCGTCGTAGTCGCTCTGCCTGTTTCTTGTCTTCGGGACTGCGAGAAGCATCGCGGATTACTCGGTCCTGTGTCTTTGCTTGCTTCAGGGCCGATTCGTAAAGGCTTCTCCATCGCTCGCATGTCTGGTCAAAGTTCCTGGCGGCCTGTGCTAGCACTTCATCCAGCCATCTATCGCTATACCAATCTGATTTGAGTAGTTGATCCCGTATTTTTGCGAGCACTCGCTCGGCTCGTTGACGCGCTCGTTGTCGCGACGCTTCGCTCTCAATGCTCATACGAACCGATTCGAGTAATTCCATAGTGGGCTCGACGCCCGAGAGATCAAGAATGTCCTTAAGCGACTTGCCCAATGATTGGCCGGTCTCGGCGAGCCAGATCGCATGGATATGAGCCCGTACCAGGTCTTCGTTTGCTAAGTCAAGACGCGGAGGAGCCACAGCACCAGACACCATCCCTTCAGGTCGCCGGAAGAAGTATTGGTCGTGTGGACTACCTGTGGAGCAATAACTGTAAACGAGCGCTGGTTGACCGCTACGGCCGGCGCGGCCTGACCTCTGGGCGTAATTCGCCGGCGTCGGTGGAATATTTCGCATGTTAACGACGTTGAGCTGAGCGATATCAACACCCAACTCCATGGTTGGGGAGCAATAGAGAATTGGAAGGCTACCATCTCGGAAACGCTGTTCCCGCTCCTGGCGCATTTGGTAATCAACTTGGGCTGTGTGTTCACGCGCTTCGAAACCTTGAAGATCGGTTACTGCCGTACGGTAAAAACCGACGAAGAACTGGTTTGTTCGGCTTCCTTCTTCCGGTTCGTTTGGTCTGCGAATCGGATCGTGAAAAGCTCTTGTGCCATCTCCGACAACCCAACGCATGGCCGAAGCAAGCACCTGATAGCCGGGCACGCTCTGCCCATCCTCCTGCGCTTCTTGCACAATCTCTACAAGACCGCCGACTCTAAGTGCTTCGAATAACTGTGAAATGATCTCTTGCGAGTCCAAAAGGCTAAGCCTCTGACCCAAGCCGGGAAAAGTGTTACTACGACGGAGATACTGACCAAAGCCACTGCGAGATGATAGAAACACATTCTCCCGCAACTCTCGGCGTCCTCGTGGTCTTGGCAGTAATATCCCTGCATGCTCCATGTTTTCGTTTTCATCTAGTGCCCAGGGATCGATTAGTTTTTGACTGCTCTGCTGCTTTATTCGCTCCTGATGAAATGAGTCCAGGTAGTTAACTTTTATCGCCAATTCTCTACGCATGTAGTCAAGAAGGACCGATGCCACCTTTGATCGAGTTCCAGGATTGGCAGTGACCAACGCCAGATGGGAGTTTTGCCAAACATCCTCAGCCTCGCAGACTTCATCGAGGGACGGATACGCGATTTCGAGAAGGCCGCACTGTTCAAGATTCGGCGAGGTTATGCGCCAGCCTCGCCTCAGATCCCGATATACTCGATAGCCTAATACCTCGCGAAATGCACTTTGGGTGTCACGCAACCCTTGGAACCGCACGTTCGGATCACTCGCGTAGTATTGGAGGGGAAGATTGAGTGCGTTGAAGACCCTTTGCGCCAATTCGTCATAGGCAAGTCCGGCAGCTCCGGCCAGGTCGACGGCTTTATAAAGGGCCGACCGCAAGAGACCTACTTCGACGAAATCATTGAAGTGTCCCGCCTGTAGTGACGCGTCCTGCCGGTTGTCGGTAAAGCTCAACAACTTTCGTGCTTCAGCCTTTAAATCTGTGCTACGGCGCAGATTACGTACCGCTGATAGACTGGTAATCGTTGTTGCGGTACTGCGTCCTTCAGATCCAAGCGAGGCCAATTTCGAAAAGTCGTTTCTCTGCCTAAACCCATACGACACGCCGCAGTTAAGGCAGAAGCGAAATGGTGCCTGAAGGTAGTGACCACTAAGTCCGCTGCCATCGAGGGTGCCATCGGGTGTTACTGTCACAGGTTCAGGAAGGTCATTGCGACGATCAGACCGCAAGCGGAGCGTCCCGCCAATATCCTCGGTCCAATCGATTGGGACTCTGCTCAGGACCTCCTCATCGTCACTTGGCCATTGGTTAGTCGAACTGAAGTAGAGAAAGCCAGCTTCAGTATCTTCAGCGTCGAGTTGATCATTCAGAATTCGGGGAATGAATGATCGCTGACTTGTCGTCGCGTTTAATGTTGAGTGCACGCAGTAGTATTCCTGACCACACTCACGGCAAAAGACCAAAGGCAGCAATACGTGAGTTCTACTACCCGGAACGTACTGCTGACCATTTAGAGTGATGTAGCGTTCCCCTTCGGGTTGAACTGACGAGTAGACTGTGTCGCCTCGGCTGATGAACTGATGGAGACGGAACGCAAATGCAGGGAAGCCTGTTTCAGGGTTGGGCTCGGATTCGTACCCTGCAAGCAAGCCCTCTTGAATCGCTGCTACACACCTCTCAGTCGGGACCCCTGTCAGTTGGTGGAGGTGGTTAGCTGCGCCAGTCGAACCGGAAATGTCCTTTGGCCGGCTACGAATCAAGCGGCCACTGTTTAGTTCTTTTGTTACTCCAAATGCAGATTCGATCCAAATCGAGAGAGGGTCTTGTAAGAAAGACGCGTACTCACGGGGCGGCGTGAAGGTCGGATCGTCAAGCCGTCCTTTAAGCTGAGTTATGAAACTCGGATCAATGAAATCTCTTTCTGGGGTCGCTCGCTTAAGAGTTTCCCCAATTACATTTTCGGCCTTGATCTCAGCGCCAAACAGCAGTGAGGCAACAGACGCCACTTCGGCTTGTCGCTCGGCAAATGTGCCTGAGCCAGCGATTGTTGCCGAAGTTCCAACGCACTGCATCTGATCCGCTGATAGCCTATCGCGCACGCGTCGCACCAAAAATGCCACATCAGCTCCCTGGCGGCCCCGATAGGTGTGTAGTTCATCCAGCACGAGAAACTGAAGCCCCTGAGCGGCGCGAATGATTCCACTCTCTTTCGGACGGGTGAGGATCAGCTCCAACATCACGTAGTTGGTTAACAGGATGTCCGGTGGCTGAGCGATGATCTCACTTCTTGTCTGTTCTGATTCCTGACCTGTGTATAAAGCAAAGGTCACTGGAGGCTTTCCATCCGGATAGCCATAGCAAAGGAACTTCTCCAATTCACCATATTGACTATTTGCCAGGGCGTTCATCGGATAAACGACGATAGCCTGAATACCGCGACCACTTCCTGTCTTCAGTACTCGGTCCACAATTGGAACGATGTAAGCCAGGCTCTTACCAGAGGCCGTGCCTGTGGTAAGCACATAGTTATGGCCGGCTGACGCTGCCTGGATCGCGTCCGTCTGGTGTTTATGGAGGCGTAGAGGTCGACCGGCATCACTCCTATTTTGCTTGATTCGGAAAATGCGGGTGCACTCAGCGTGTAGAACGTGTCCCTCAATCAGGTCCTCGATGGTGCCGCCCGATTCGAAAGATGGATTGAGTTGAAGCAGGGGCTCGGGCCATAACGCTCCAGCATTGAGACTATCCTCTACATGCTTGGCGATTTTCGAATCTCTGATTTGAATGAAGCTCTTGATGTAGGAGGAGTAATCTCCAATCAAGCGATTACGAAAGGCAAATATATCCATGCTTTTGGCCGTAAGCGGGCGATACAACTCAGAACAAAGATTTCCGATTTGAAAACCTGAAAAGTGCGACAACATCCTCTTGACAGGGATGTTTCTTCACTCCGGGTGGCAAACCCGCGAGGTTTCCCTTGGCCATGATGAAAGAGGTGCGGAATTATATCTGCGTCCTGCTTACCGCACCAAGTTCTCGCGCATACGGATTCGTTGCTTCTCAATCCGAAGTTGAGCCGATGGCTTGTGTAGAAGCATCATCAAAAGTAAGCGAGGCGCGGATTTAGACTGGAACAGTCTTGGCTAACCGATGATTCTGAAGTTGGTACACCACAACATACGCCGAGACTCCGAATTCATCTGCTAGATCATCAATAACTTCCTCCAACATATTGAGTGTTAATTCGAAGGAGAACTTTAAGGCATCTTCTCGCTTGTGAGTGATGACGAAACCGGGGCTACCGGCATCATTAACATCAACTACGGCCTCGAAGGTATTCAAGTGATCAAGCTGCGGACAAATCGCTTTGCGAAGTTCGGTAGAATTCACATTAAGTGCCTGGCTTACATCATCTAGTGAGCGCAAAACCTTGCCGTCAAGATTCAATTCTTTCCGCAGGTATCGAGCAACTAGATATCCTTGTTCCCAAGGAGCACCCGCTATCGTTTCGATAGAGTCAGACTGCGCCTTTGTATATTCGACGAACCAGTGAATAAGTCCATCCCAAGCGTTTAGATCCCCAGGAGGACGGAGGTCCCAACCTAATTCTTCTAGCGTCCAATTCATCTTTGCAAAATTGTGAGCCATTGATGTGGTAATCAAGTTCGACTCGTCATCACGTCCGCCACGCGTTACGGGCACGAGGTGGTCAACCGTCGCAGCGATTTCCCAGTACGCCGGGTGGGTGACATTCGTTTTCCAGTTCGGATGATAAGGGAAATCAGAGGGAAGAACTGTAGACAGAACACGGGACTCGCAGGAAAATTAGACGCTTGCCTGAGTATCGATCAATGAATCCGTCGCGCACGAATACTCGGGTCGACTCTACAGCTCCATATCGTCGCTTAGTGGCTTCCTCAGGCGCAAACGGGTAATGCTCTTTAAAACCGTGGCAGCGCTATGGGCAGCATCGTCAGACAAAGCACTGCAAACGGCCGCTATGACCTCACTCTTCTCCATACCTCGATCCTCACCTGAAATTGAAATTTGAAGTATACCGCAGAGGGATGTTAGGTTGATGTGCGACGACCCATATGGAGACTTTGTGCTTAACTGGGAGGCGCTATGGACGATGCCAACCTGAGACAACTCCTGCGCGACACTCGACCCAGACAGTTTTGGATTAAGCCCTGGGGGAGCCGAACCTTTCCCGATCAGCCGGACGCCCAACCGGGGACGCAGTTTTTTTGCGGCTCCGCTGCTTGAAATTACATTTGCTAAGAGCAAGAACCCGCCTTCGATACAAGAAGGAGACATTTTTCTTATCTATCACGTCAAAATGCCTCACATGGACGCCCCCAAGCTAGTCTGTGTTACCGAAGCAAAGTCGACTCCTTCTTTTGCAACAACGGCTCAACTGCAGAAGGATGCGTGGCGAAGTAAATGGCCGTGGAACATCAATGCTCGAAACCTGACTCCCACGTATGGCTCGGAATGGTCCAGATACTCGCTTAATCCGTTTCGGTTGGCGAAGGAATACAACCTTCAGAACGCTTCAGACCGAGTGACGCTGGGTGCCATCAATTTCGGTGCAACTAAACTCCAAATCCGCGAAGGTTTCGCCAAGTTCTTACTCAACCAAATCATCAAGCTCAGGTAAGATGTTGGGTCAACGAAACTTCTAACAAATCGTGCTGTCCTTGCCAGACAAAGGACAATGAAGGACAACAACATTGTGATAGCACCAGACGATTTCCACGAACTCATAGTTGAATTTGACGAGTCTTACGCTTCAACCGAAGCGGGACAGCGACATCTCAAAGCTTATGCGTCCGCTAGAGAAGCGGGCCGGGCCAATTTTAAGTCGGTCTGTGACGCCGCTGATCGCGGCCAAGATGTCACAGATCTAGTCTTGTTAAAACTCCTTCCCCATTGGAACACTCCTTACAATCGCGACCACGGCGCCTGGATTCATTTCGCTCCTGTAGTAACGCGAAGCGTCAGATTGTGGTTCGAGAGGGCAGGTTGGGCCAGCCCAGAGAAGTGGCCAGAGCTCGCTGCCAGGGTTTTGCAATTTGTCCGCAGCGTTAACCAGAGCCCTGAGAAGCTTATCGCAGCTTGCGAAGAATTCTCGATGCATACAAAAGGCGTCCAGTCAGCTTTCCTCTCACCAATTCTTAACGCCCTGCGACCGTCTGAATTTCTTATCGTCAATTCGAAGACATTGAAAACTCTGACCGAGCTTTCCGGAACCAAGCTTGACTCGAAACTCAACTCTTATCCGAGATCAAACGCTGCTCAGCGACAATTACTGAACGACTTCCAAGCCGAATTTACTTCGATCGGGGATGGCTTTCTTCCCGGTGATATCTTCGATGCATTTGCTCATTGGTTCGTGGCGCTACGTTCAAGCGACACGACGGGAAGTTTGCCGGGGATCGCGGAAGAATGGTTCGCTCGGAAGTTTCCAGATCAAACAGTTCGACAGAGATGCGAGACATTCCTAGCTAATTCCATCGAACAGGCTCATCCACTTGGCATTGACCGTTGGAGAGTGATTCTGAGAAAGCCGGCGTTAAGGTTGGTAGTCGGGAAGCTGGTTGCCTTTCATCTTGCGGCCGATCGTGTACGCATCGGACTCATTCCTGGAACCCTATCAACAGAGACCAGACACAAAATAGAAGAGTCGGGACATTGGCGACGTGAACACAGAACAAACCCAGTGTCTGGACTGGCTGACATCCCCATTGAAACATTCCTTGACTTGCAAACCACTCTCGCACCCAACATCACCGAGTTTCTCAATGTAGCCGCATCTACTGTCAAGAAGACTATAGAGCATAAATCCCATTCCCCTGCCGTCGTCGCATATCTTCAGCAGGTAACCGGTCGGCCCATTCCGCAGCCGGCCTACGAAGATTCGACACCCGATGTGCCCATCGCCATGACCAAGGCGGTTGCCCTGACTACCTCGAGGGCACTTTTCAACAAGGTCGATTACGAACTGAGTCATCTGCTCAGTGCCATCGACACAGGAGATATCGGACTCCCTGATCTACAGCGTCCCTTCGTGTGGTCTCATGCAGAGGTTCGTGACCTCTTCGATTCAATGTATCGCGGTTTCCCGATAGGATATTTACTCTTCTGGTCCAATTCACAACTGCGCAACGCGCGCTCCATTGGTACAGATACCAAACAGCAAAAGATACCAAGGCTCGTCATTGTTGATGGCCAACAACGACTGACCTCGCTCTATGCAGTTCTGCGCGAAAAACTAGTGCTTGACGATAAATTCGAACAAACCAAAATTGAAATAGCATTCAGACCTCGCGATGGCAAATTTGAAGTCACCGACGCTGCGATTCGTAAAGACCCTGAATTCATTCCCAGTATTTCCGCGATGTGGGCAGCGGGCACAACCAGCTGGAGTGTAGTCAACAAGTTCCTCGCTCAACTCAAGACAAAACGCACTTTGGATCCAGATGACGAAGGAGCAATGAGCCACAACATTGATCGGCTTTTTGCGCTGCATGGGTATTCACTTACTGCATTGGAAATTGTTGCGGATGTGGAGGAGCAGGAAATCGCAGACATTTTTGTGCGTATTAACAGTAAGGGCGTCAAACTGAATCAGGCTGATTTTATTCTCACTCTATTATCGGTCTTTTGGCAGGAGGGACGGTCGGCGCTGGAGGTATTCTCAAGATTGGCACGTATTCCACCATCCGCTGCCGGCAAACCATCCTCCTTCAACTACTTGATTCAACCGTCGCCGGATCAGTTACTTAGAGTCGGGGTTGCAACTGGTTTTTATCGAGCGCGCTTGAGCAGGGTTTATCAAGTGCTCCGGGGCAAAAACGTGGAGACAGGGGAGTTTTTGCCTGAGCTCAGGGACGCCCAGTTTGAACGCCTGCACCAAGCACAAGACGACGTCCTCGATCTCAACAACTGGCATGACTATCTCTCGTCCCTAACAATGGCGGGATATCGATCCGCGGAGATGATCTCGTCGCAAAGCGCGGTCATTTATGCTTACGCTATCTACCTGATTGGTAAACTCCAGTGTGACGTACCCCATCATGTACTGCATCGCTTAATTGGTCGGTGGTTCGTTATGACCTCTTTGTCCGCTCGCTACACAGGTGGTGAAACAGTCATGGAGGAGGACTTGAACAGGTTAAGGTCGTTGCAAACATCCGACTCATTCACCACGCTTCTAGAAAGCTTGATCGGAACCATCCTAACCTCGGACTTCTGGACCATCAGGTTGCCCACTGAACTTGAATCATCTTCGCCTCGGAATCCCGCCTTCCTCGCCTACCAGGCATCGCAATGTCTGCTTGGGGCAGCGGTGCTGTTCTCAGACAAACGTGTTGCTGACGTGTTAGATCCAGCCCTTAGGCCCAGGCGCAAGAGTATTGACCGGCACCATCTATTCCCGAGGGCTTGGCTGGAACGAAATGGAATGGCAGAGACCAAAATGATCAACCAGGTAGCCAACTCCGCCTTCGTGGAATGGCCGGACAATCTGTCAATCAGTGACACGCCACCGCGCGAATATGTCCCTGGGATTCGCCAACAGTTCAGTGAACATAAGTGGATTCGTATGTGCCGGGAAAATGCTTTACCTCCTGGCTGGGAAGAGATGACGTACGAGGAGTTTCTACAGCAGCGCCGCATTTTAATGGCCCAGATAATTCAGGACGGCTTTGAATCTATTGGAAAAACGGATTCCAGTGACGATGGTGCCACCGTGGAAGAGGGTACGGCGTCAGAGCAAACAATATGGCGCACAATTGAATCAGCGGAACTGCAGTTGCGGAAAGTAATTCGCGGACGTTTCATCGAGCGCTGGGGCTCTGGTGCGGACGCCAGAATGAGTTCGATTCTTGGTGCCCAGGCAGGGGAAGTAATTGAACGAAATCGAACGAAATACCAAACACAATATCGATCCGCTGAGAGGCCCGCGCCTGATCCAATCTTGGATTTCTGCTACTTAGGCCAGCTCGTCCAGTTAATGATTTCCGGCGAATCGTGGGATCTCTTTAAAGCACCATTCGTCGACAAGCGTGAGCTTCAAGACCTAGCAAAAGCAATTTCTCTGGTGAGAAATGATAGGGCTCATTTTCGTTCGGTGCCTGAAATCGAACTGTTGCGATGTCAAGTGGCAGTAAGTGACTTAGCGGCACGCCTCCGGTCGCTCGACGTATCATAGCTTCCAAAAGGACTCACCGAAAAAAGGACTCTTCAGATATCAACTATAGGTATATTTCTCACTTCACCTCGCGCACAGCACAACTCCAAGGATAAAAGCGAACGGGGGCGGCAGCCATGGGTGGCCCTGCGCCCGCTCAGGTTCCGGTCTATATTC
>JANNJZ010000211.1:0-14253 GCA_031396065.1 Pyrinomonadaceae bacterium
GGTGGTCTGCGCTGCGCTTCGACCACCGGCTACTATCTGCCAGCCTTTCAGGCTGAAGATCTCGGGCTCCTAACGCAACAACAAGGTGGAACTGAATTCACTACAAGACTACACCCTTCAAACTACACCACCACTGCAACCCAACCCTTTACTGACTTCTCTCGACTGGTCTGCCATAATGCCCGGCTCAACTACCAATTTTTCAAGGATTCATGGTGGCCAGTAAACGTCGATAAGTCTATGAGCGAAGCAAGTGAAAAAGTTATGGGCGTGAAGGACCTTCCCATCTTTCCGCTCGCGGTAGTTTTATTTCCCGGTGTGCCTCTCCCTCTGCATATTTTTGAGCCCCGATATCGACAGATGCTGGTCGATGTCCAGGTCAACGACAACCTTTTCGGGGTTTCCTATTTTGACGCCACCACCTCAACCCATGAAGTCCCGCCGGTCGGCCACATCGGTTGTGTAGCTGAACTAAGCGAAACGCAAACTCTGCCGGACGGCCGCTCAAATATTCTTACCGTAGGGGTGATTCGGTATCGCATTGAAGAATACGTGGAGCGAGGCGATCCCTACCTGGTGGCGCACGTCACCTTCTTTGAAGACGAGGAAGAGGAGGATGAGATGCTGCGCGAAAGCTCCCGTGAAGTCGCCGAGACTTTCGCGCGGATCGCTCGCGCCGTGCGCACGATTAACGACGAGCGGGCGAACCTACCGGACATTTCCGACACTGAACCTCAGCGCCTCTCGTTTCTGGTGGCCGCCGCCATGGAGGTTGATACTGACGTCAAGCAGGAGTTACTTGAAATGCGTTCAACTTCCGAACGGTTGCGGCGTCTCAGCGATCTGCTCGTGCGTGCTGTATCAAGATACGAAGAACGGGCGCGCATCCATGAGATGGCGAAAGGCAATGGCCATAGTGGCAGGAAGATTGAACTCGAATAAGCTCGGCAGCGAAGGGTTAGATAGGTCATATACGTCCTATTGGACCTATTAGCGCTATTGAATTGACAGACAATACCAACAACGAAATAGTCGTCCGGGTGCTCTTCTTTGGTGCGGCGCGCGATGCGGTGGGACATGGCGAAGTGAACTTGATCCTACAGGACGCTGCAACCGCCGCGACTGCTTTCGAGGAAGTTTTGAGCAAATACCCCGACCTGCGTCGCTTTGGACGCTCGCTGCTCTTTGCCGTTAACCAGGAATACGTTCAGGGAGATTTGGGAGACCGAGCAGTACGCGAGGGAGACGAGTTGGCATTGTTTCCTCCGGTGAGCGGCGGGAGCGCAGACGCTGGCAGCGCAGGCAAGCGGGGTCCCCAGCGGGGCAGTTCCGATGGGATCCTCGTCGTGCCTGCCGCAACGTTTCCAAATGACTTCTTTGAGCTAACCACTGAGCCCATCGAAGTCGGCGCCGTTGCTCGTCGCGTTGTCCTCCCGGAATGCGGCGCCACGGTGACCCTTGATGGCTATGCGCGCGAATGGACGCGCGGGCGCAGAACACTCTATCTGGTCTATGAGGCTTACGCGCCCATGGCCCAGAGCGAACTCGAACGGCTGGGCCGTGAGGCGCACGAGCGATTTGAGATCGCCCACATCGGAATAGTGCATCGAACCGGGCGGCTTGAAATTGGTGAAACCAGCGTCGTGATCGCGGTCAGCGCTCCTCATCGACGCGCCGCTTTTGAAGCCTGCGAGTGGGCCATCCGTGAATTGAAGCGTACTGTGCCTATCTGGAAGAAAGAGGTTTTCGAAGACGGTGAGATTTGGGTTGAAGGTGAAGGAGCCCCATCCGGATGAGACTCCTCATCAAACATTCACCGCCGAGACCGCCCGCCATTAAGAACTGCCCTGCCTCAACAGCTCCCAACCGCAGCTAACTTCTCACCCCTGACAGTGACTGGCCTTGCGCTTTGAAAAATTTGACATTCCTCCCCAACGGCGATATTTTGCTGGCTCACTCATCTGCCCTTGCCAGCCTCTTGTTTCACGACTCAAACTAAGTCGAGTAAGCAAGGTCAGTGATGCCTTTGGTCGCTAGCCAATGCGATCCGGCCTTGCCCTCTGTAATCGGTAACAAACGTTCCCGGAAGAACAGCGGGCTAACGATCTCTCAAACCCGGAGGTACACATGCCTGCCCCACCAAATGAATACTCATACGATTTTGACGCCGTCGAACGAGCCAGTGAACACTGGCGCACGCGTGGCCCAATGCGCGCACACAACCGCGAGTTGCTGGACCAAAAGCGCTATACCGAAGTTGAATCAAAAGATCGCCTGGCGCAGCGGGCTAATCGTTTACTGCAAAAAGTAAAAACAAGCGTCGCGCGCAGGGAAACTGCTGCTGCCGCTCCCGAAGGTTTGTCTGAAGACCTTAATGATCTAGTTAAGCTGGGACCCATCGAGGAAGAAGATGTTACCGATGATTTGATGGAGCGGGTCATCGGAGAGACGCGCGACTTCTTATCAGTTGAATTCCTTGAAAAGGGTCTTAAGGTCAACCGGTGCGTAGGTCGAGTGGTAACAGCTCTCGGCGGAGGGAGAAGGAGTTTCGGCACGGGCTTCATGGTCTCGCCACGCCTGCTCTTGACTAACTGGCACGTCCTGAAGCGAAAGGAGACGGCCGCGGCCAGCACTGTGGAGTTTGACTATCAATTGGACTTCATGGGCAACGCCCTGACACCTCAACGATTCAAGCTAAATCCAGCGGCGTTTTTTCTGAATGACCAGAATCTTGATTTCGCCCTGGTTGCAGTTGAAGAACGATCTTCTCAGAACCATAAGCTTGACTTTGGTTGGTGCCAACTCATCAAGGAGGAGGGAAAGGCCATTCTTGGTAATCCCGTTAACATCATTCAGCACCCGCTCGGTGAGATGAAGCAGGTAATCATTCGCGAGAATAAACTGGTAGATCTCCCGCCCGAGCCGCTCGACCGATTCGCCCATTACGAGGGTGACACTGAGCCTGGATCCTCCGGCTCACCTGTATTCAACGACCAATGGGAGGTTATCGCTCTACACCATTCCGGAGTACCCAAAACTGACGAAGACGGCAACATGATCGATATTGATGGAGGTATCTGGAGGAAGGGAGACGATCCCAGCCGTCTGAAGTGGGTCGCCAACGAGGGCATTCGCGTTTCCCGTCTCGTTGAATTCGTTACCCAGGCAAAAGTAGCGGCGCATGAAGAGGCGTTACGCGAACAGTTAATCGATCCGGGTGCATCACCTAACCCAGTAAACGTCAAACCACCAGAAGAAGAGGAAGATATTATGGAAGACAAGGATGAAGACACCAAAGTCCATTTCGAAGACGCGTCGGGCGGCCGCTCGATCACCATCTCGGTGCCTCTAAACATCACGATTAGTTTGGGCTCACCGTCCAGCGCTGGTGCAATTGTTCCCGCCCCAAAGCAGCCGATCGCGCCGAACGAGGATCTGCTCGAGAAGATAACTCCGGAAAAAAACTACGATGAACGGCCCGGTTACGACCCAGACTTCCTCGGGTTCAATGTTCCGATGCCTGACCTCGATCCCTCGATCCGTGAACTGGCAGTAAAAGTGCCGGGCAGTGGCCATGAACTCAAATATCATCACTACAGCGTTATCATGCGCGGCGACCGGCGTTTGGCGTTCGTCGCCGGCGTGAACTTCGAAGGAGATGCCAAGGTCAATTATCCTCGAGATAAGGATGGCGACCGCTGGTTTTTCGACCCGCGCATTCCGAAAGAAAAGCAAGTCGGCGAAGAACTCTATGCCGGTAATCCACTGGACCGGGGACACCTCGTCCGCCGCGCCGACGCGGCCTGGGGAGACACAAAGCAGGATGCAAAGATAGCCAACGATGACACTTTTCACTTCACCAACTGCTCGCCTCAACACGAGGTCTTCAACCAATCTACCAAAGCAAATAAAAAGGGCGTCTTGTTGTGGGGAAATATCGAGGACCACATTGCCTCTCAAGGCAAAGCCAACCGTGACAGGCTCGCGGTTTTCAATGGCCCAATATTTCGGACCAACGACCGGAAACATCGCGGCGTAAGAGTTCCCAAAGAGTTCTGGAAGGTAGTCGTCTTTAAAGGCGACAACGGCAACCCCAAGGCGTTGGCATTTATTCTGAGCCAGGCGTCACTAATCAAGACCCTGCCCGCGGAGGAGTTTGAGGTGGGCCCGTACGAACCATTTCAGGTTCGGATTCGGGACCTGGAAAGCAAAACCAAACTCGACTTCGGCAGTCTCAGGAACCATGACCCGCTGGAGGATGAAGAAAATGAAAGTGTCTTCGAGTCGGGAACTGAGATCGTGCCACTGGAAAACCTTGAGAACATCGTTTACTAAAACGAGCTTGAGTTCCACAGTAAGTACAAAGCACAAGAGCCTGGACCGAGATGTCGCAGGCTCTTGAGCTTTTAGATTGGAGACCGGGTTATTAGCTGTCTGCTTCAGTGCAATGGAAAACAACCACGTCAATGTCATTGACGGTGTTTATCGAATCACCGGCACCCGAATGTCGCTGGATTCTATTGTCTACGATTATCTGAGTGGACTGTCTCCTGAGAGCATTACGGACAACTTCGAATGCCTGTCACTCGAGCAGGTTTACGGCGCGATCACTTTCTATCTTTCTCATCGCGACGAAGTAGACAAGCACCTAATGAGCAATCGCGCTAAGTTCGACGCCTTACGAAAGAAAGCACGAGAGTGTCATCCACGACTCTACCGAAAGCTGGAAGAGACGCATGAGGCGCTCCCTTGAGAATCCGCTTCCAAGCCGATGCTGATCTTCACTTACCCATCATTAAAGGCCTGAGACGCCGCGAGCCCTCCATTGACTTCATGACTGCTAATGAAGCTGATACGAAAAGACCGCTAAGGGCTTAAGCGATGGTTGAACCTCCGATACAAGAGCCCTTGCAACTAGTGGGATAGGAAGGGCTCTATTTCCCAAACTTTTCGCGTGGAAGATGAAGCCTGACTAGCGCTTCTATTCGGCTAGCAGGTTATAATGACTCGCCGACTAATTGACAGGCAGATCTCGAAAGGAGTTAAGCGTGCCGGAAGAGAACCTTAAATCCGAAGCAAGTAAGAAACGTAAGCGGGCCGAGAAAACGGCGCAGGCAACGGAAACGTCCCATGTTTCGGCAGAATTGGATAAGAGATCCTCAATCGGGAACAGGTTGACACTGGGGCCGTCGAACCGCAGGCTGAACGATTTGATTCTGTCTCAAACAATTCGAGATCGGGCTGATTGGAAAACCCTCGCCGCAGGAGTCGTTGGCGAGGGGAGTATTGTCGACCCCACGGGGAGCCCCTTAGAGGAGGCTAGGGCACCTGACCTGAGTCAGGGGCTGATAGAAATACCCGGAGAAGACTTAAACATCATGACCATTTCTGCGAGCGAGTTTGAGCAACTGAGCGATAAAACGGCAGAGATCCTTCAGGAGGCCTCACTCGCATTCGAGCGAATAGGCAAAGACCAGGACGAGATCGAGCAGCTTAAGACGGAGACGCGCGCGATGCTGGCTCGGCTGCGTGCGGCGTAAAAAAAGCTTTGAGTTGGGTTACAGACCTTTGGAAAATACTCGAAACCGTCGCTACGCTGACCAAAGAAGTGGAGCGTGCGAATGGCGAAATCAAAGAGCTGCGGAGAGATGTAAACAGCCTCACGCTCACCATCGGTCAGTTAGAAAGTGAACTGACCCATGAAAAAGCAACTACCAAACTGGTTCTTGACCATCACGAGAAGGATGGCAAACATCTCAAAGAAAGTATCGATAGTAAATTCGACGTCCTTGTCACCCGATTGGATTCGAGGATTGCGATATTTGAGAATCGTCTGCCCGCAAACCCATCTGAAAAGAAATCCCTTCCTTCGTTAGAAAGCGGCATGGACGATTAGCCCTTAAGTCACGTCCTCCGTCTCCTCATCCGCCGCGGCCTCAACCAACGATGCGCTGGTGACTTTATCACCGTCGTCGATCTTGATTAATCTAACGCCCTGGGCGCTCCGACCAGTCTTGCGGATATGGTCCGCTTCGAGCCGGATCAGCTTCGCTTGCTGCGTAATGATCATGATCTCCGAGTCGGCGTCAACCGGAAACACCGCCACCAGTTTCCCGGTTTTTTCAGTCGTCTTCATGTTGATGACGCCTTTGCCACCGCGCGTCTGCAACCGGTAAGTGGTAATGGGAGTTTGCTTGCCATAACCTTTCTCCGAAACGGAAAGCATCTTCTCAGAGTCGTCCGCCGAGACCGGGCACAGGGAGACCACATAATCATCCTGGCGCAAATCGATGCCGCGCACGCCGCGAGTCGCACGGCCCATCGGGCGCACATTCTTCTCGTCGAAGCGAATAGCCTGGCCATCGTGGGTCGCGATGAAGATGCGCTTGGTGCCGTCGGTTAGCACGACATCAAGCAACTCGTCACCTTCGTCGATATTGATCGCGATGATTCCGTTGGTGCGAATATTCTGGAAATCGGCGAGCGAAGTCTTCTTGATCACTCCTTTACGGGTGACCATAACTACGTACCTGCCTTCGGCAAAGTCGCGCACCGGCACCACGCCGGCGAGTTTGCGATCGGAAGGAATATTAATCAGGTTCACTACCGCTTTGCCTCGGGCCGAAGCCGCAGCGTCGGGAACTTCATGGACTTTCAGCTTGTAGACCATGCCATCGTCCGTAAAGATCATGATGTAGGCATGAGTCGAAGCGATGAACAGGTGCTCGACAAAGTCACTGCCCTTCGCCGCAGCGCCAAATCGTCCTTTGCCGCCGCGACCCTGACGCTGGTAGGTAGTGATCGGGGTGCGCTTGATGTAGCCGCTGTTGGTGACGGTGATGGCGACATCTTCGTCGGCAATCAGATCCTCGATTGAGAACTCAACGCCTTCCTCGATGATCTCGGTTCGCCGCTTGTCGCCAAACTCTTTCTTCACCTCTTCGAGTTCATTCCCAATCACGCGTCGCAGCGAGCTCTCATTCGCCAGAATCTCTTCCAATTCAGCGATGAGCTTGATGATGCCTTCATACTCATCGGTAATCTTCTGGCGCTCCAAACCCGAGATGCGGCGCAACTGAAGGTCCAGAATCGCCTGGGCCTGCAGCTCGGAAAACGCGAGACTCTCCATGGTCTTTTGGAGTTTTCCCAGATAGGTTTTGAGATTAGCGTCTGCCGGCACGCCCTTCCAGGTTTTCACCTCCGCCATAGTAGCGGTGTGGCCCATCAACCATTGACGGGCTTCATCCACTGAGCGGGAGTTACGTATCAGGGTGACGATGGCATCCAGCGCATCTATCGCCTTGGTCAAGCCTTCGAGGATATGCGCCCGTGCCCTGGCTTTGCGGAGTTCATACTCCGTCCGGCGACGCACGACTTCACGCCGGAAATCGATGAAGCACTCCAGCGTTTCGTTCAGCTTCAGCACGCGTGGCTGGCCGTTTACGATGGCCAGATTGATCACTCCAAACGACGACTGCATCGGCGTTAGTTTGAAGAGCTTATTGAGGACAATCTGGGGCACTGCATCCCGCTTCAACTCAACCACGATGCGCATACCGGTGCGGTCTGATTCGTCGCGCAGGTCGGAAACGCCGTCGAGCTTCTTCTCGTTGATGAGTTCGGCAATGCGTTCAATCAATCGGGCCTTGTTTACCTGGAATGGTATTTCTGTAATTACAATTGCATCGCGCTCCTGGGTCCCGCGCCCAACCCGATCAATACCGGCGCGCGCGCGCATCTGGATTATCCCGCGACCTGTTCGATACGACTTCTGAAGCTCTTCACCGGCATAGATAAAGCCTCCGGTTGGGAAGTCGGGTCCGGTGACGATCTTTAACAAGGCATCGAGGGCCCGATCAGGATCCATGCCCGGGTTACGCAACAGGAACAGGGTGGCATCGATGATCTCGGTGAGGTTATGTGGCGGAATTTTCGTCGCCATCCCGACCGCAATTCCATCCGACCCATTTATCAGCAGGTTAGGAATGCGCGTGGGCATTACCTTGGGCTCGCTGAGAGACTCATCATAGTTTGGTTGAAAATCGACAGTCTCTTTTTCAAGATCCGCCAGCATCACATTGGCCACCCGCGCCATACGGATTTCGGTATAGCGCATGGCCGCCGCGGCGTCGCCGTCCACCGATCCGAAATTTCCCTGGCCGTCGACAAGCGGATAGCGCATTGAGAAATCCTGGGCCAGGCGAACAATGGTGTCGTAGACGGCGGTGTCGCCGTGGGGGTGATATTTACCTATGACGTCGCCGACGATACGGGCGCTCTTTTTGTAAGCCTTGTTATAGGTGTTGCCGAGCTCGTGCATGGCCCACAGCACCCGACGGTGCACCGGCTTGAGTCCGTCGCGTACGTCAGGCAAAGCACGTCCGATAATTACGGACATTGCATAGTCGAGATACGAGCGTCGCATCTCGTCTTCAATATTTATGTGATTGCGTTCAGAAGTTGTTTCCATCCCGTTGACCTTTCCAGTACAATCCGCCCGCCGTGGGCAAGGCTTTCAAACTTTGCGGAGCCTGACTGCCGAACAAGCTTGTCTCGGCAAATCTGGTCGCATAAACACCGTCTTTTAGTGAGCTTCTTCCGCGCAGGGTTGAGGCTTGTGATTGATGGCGCGACAGGTGACTCATAGGGACGCGAAAAGTAAGGTTTATTGTAGTCGAGGGAGCGTTATTTGGCAACCGCTTGAGGCGCACAAACCCTAATAAAATCAAGGGCTTCAGCTATAAAACAACTTTGCGTCCCGGGAAGGGTTTCGGTACCTAAACAGATGTTCGATCTCCGCTGAAATCTCGCGGCCGACGAGGTTCAATCTCAAGATGCCTGAACAGCGAAACTGGAAGCGCATTCGTGAGCGGTTGGAGCTGAAGTTGCCCGTTCGCGTGACCTGTCGCGAGACTCGCGAACTTGAGTGGACCGAGATCACACGTCTGATAGACGTCACCCCCTTTGGCGCTGGGTTTACTCTGAAACGGCCGATTGAAAAGGGTCGGCTGTTGCATATGACCATTCCCATGCCCCGGCAATTGCGCGTATTCGATCACGTTGAGGACCAATACAGAGTTTGGGCCCTCGTCCGTCACGTCAAGCCAGTAGCACCGCCCGGAAGCAATTCGCTGTTGTTTGAAGTAGGCGTGGCCTTTATTGGGAAGAGGCCTCCGAGAAGCTACGAAGACGATCCAGCCAAGCGGTATGAAATTGGCAGCACGTCGGCCGAAACTTTGAACGTCGCTGCAGACTGGGTGCCGATCGAGATGGCCTCGTCAGATAAACGGGCACACACCCGGCACAGTATTCCGGTGGATATGTTTATTGAAACATTTAACGACAAGGGCGAAGTGGAGCTGAGCGAATACACCGTGACCGAAAATATCAGCCAGAAAGGTGCGGCACTCTATACCACTCTTTCCTTGCCGGTAGGTAGATTTGTGCGGCTATCGAGCGAGCAGTATAAGCTGACAGTTTATGCGGCCGTGCGAGGTCAGAGTATTGGTGCGACCGGCGTGCCGCGAGTTCACGTGGAATTTGTCGATCGCGAGTGGCCACTCTAGATTACTTGTCGGGTAAAACTTGATGTGAATGAGTCAAGTTTTTTAGGTCAGCATCAGAGAATTAGCCGCAGATGGACGCGGATAAACGCAGATCAGATCAGAGGATTTGTGGGTTGTATTTCCGATCCGTGTTTATCCGCTTGAATCCGCGGCCAAATACAACCGCACGTCTCGTCGGTCTGAGGCAGAGCCTCGCTAGATTAGTGGTCGGGTAAAACTTGATGTGAATGAGTCAAGTTATTGCGTCGACAGTAAAACAGAGAGTAAGCCGAGGTGCGGTGCGGTGATAGCCTTTGCGGCTCTGCCGCCTTCCGTGCGGAAAGGCTCGGCCTTTCCGATAGCGGTTTCATTCTTCGAGGCTGTGCCTCTGATGTCGCACGGAGGCATAGCCTCAAAATAAATAGCGGTGCCGGTGAGGCAGAGAGCCTCACCGCACGGAAGGCGGCCAAGCCGCAACATCAGGCTCAGAGACAAAGGTTCCTGTTGTTCTATTTCCGATCCGTATTTATCCGCGTGAATCCGCGGCTAATACAAACGCACGTCTTGTCGGTCTGAGGCAGAGCCTCGCTAGGATGACTGTTGAGAAACTAAGGGCGGTGCAAGGCGGGGTCCCCGCTCTTCGTTTCCCAAATTTAGAGGTAGGGTGTTCCAATTGAAAAAGCACCCCTTTAGTATCAAGGAGATCTGAAGATGTTTGCATCACAAGAATCAACGCCCTGGTATCGCTCTCTAGCGGGTCTCATCGCGGCATCTCTGCTTTTGCCACCATTGGGTCTGGCACTGCTGTGGACCCGCCGTGATGCCGCCACCAAGGTAAAGATTCTTGGCACGCTCGGTATCGTGTTGTGGGGCGCTGGCGCTCTCTTTCTATTCCGAGCCTGGCGCATATCGAGCATGAACGACGCTCACTACGCAGAACTCGAGCGACACCGCGCCCAACAACAAGTGGCGACCGGCGCCGACCAACCCCTCGCACCCACAAACGCCCAAGTCCCTGCCGTCGCGCCCGGACAACCTGTGACTGGGGCTAGTCCGGCGACTCCTGCGAATGCAGCTGCCCCCGGAGCAGTTGCACCCGAGGCGGCCCATGCTTCGAGAAACTACTGGACAAGTTTCCGCGGTCCTAACCGCGACGGTCGCTACGACGAGATGGCGGTCCTGACTCAGTGGCCGGCGGCGGGACTGACCCCTGTTTGGAAACAACCGATCGGGGTGGGGTTTTCCTCGTTCGTGGTCGCAGAGGGTCGGGCCCACACGATTGAACAACGACGAGGACAGGAAGTCGCCACGGCTTACGACCTCGCCACCGGACGCGAACTGTGGAAGCAGGGATGGAACGCCGTCTACAGTGATTCGACTGGTGATGGACCACGCGCTACTCCGACCTGGGACGACGGCCGGCTTTACGCCCTCGGCGCTACCGGCGAGCTTCGCTGCCTCGATGCCCGCACCGGTGCGGTTGTCTGGGGGAAAAATATCCTTTCCGATAACCAGGCCCCAAACATCTCCTGGGCAATGTCCGCATCGCCATTGGTGGTCGACGACAAAGTAATCGTGCTGCCCGGTGGCACCTCAGGCAAGTCGGTAGTTGCCTACAACAAAATGACCGGCGCACCGGTATGGAAATCACAGAACGACTCGGCAGCTTACGTCTCGCCAATGCTGATGACGTTGGCCGGTCGCCGCCAAATCGTAGTAGTTAGCTCCACACGAGTGATGGGCCTCGAGCCCGCGGACGGCTCGCTGCTGTGGAGTCAAACCTGGGATACGGACATGGGCATCAACGTCTCGCAACCCATTATGGTAGACAAGAATCGCTTCTTCATTTCGGCTGGCTACGGCAAAGGGGCTGCGCTGGTGGAAGTCACCGGCAGCGGTTCGAGTTTCGCCGCGCGCACAGTTTGGGAAAACATCAACATGAAGAATAAATTCAACAGTTCGGTTCTGCATGAAGGCCATATCTACGGTTTAGATGAAGGGATTCTGAGTTGTCTGGATGTAAACACGGGAGTCCGCAAATGGAAGGGCGGGCGCTACGGTTACGGACAAGTAATCCTGGCGAGCGGATATCTAATCGTGTCGAGTGATAGCGGGGAACTGGCTCTGGTGAAAGCTACGCCTCAACAATTCACTGAAGTCGCGCGCTTCGCCGCCATTGAAGGTAAGACCTGGAACTACCCGGCCATCGCCGGCGGCAAACTGTTGATTCGCAACGCGAATCAGATGGCTGCCTACAGCATCGCCGCCAATTAGCTAACGAACGAACCAACGTTGGGACAGTTCTGATGAGTGATGAGTGATACGTTGCCATAGGCGATTTGCCCGAGGAAGATTCCGCCACCCCTGATCAACAACAAACGAGCGGTAGCTCAAGTCCTTGATTCGTTCAAGTGGTTCAATGAGTCTGTGGTCGGGGCAACTCCTTGGAGTGCGGTAACCTGTTACCGCTTTGGTCATCGGCGACCTGTCGCCGCCGTCTTTCGCTACCCGCCACCGCCTTGCTACAAATCTTCCGCGTCCTCACGAGTCGGGCGTTGCGCCCCTCCCGAGTCTGTCGGGAATAGAGAGTCTGCTGGCATGCAGGCGTTTAGAGTCCAACCTTTTAGGTTGCCGCTGCCCAAACACGCAAGCTAAAGCTTGGACTCTAAACGCCTGAATTCGGCCGAGAGTTTCATCGAAGGAAACACAAACTGCCAGCCCCACTCGCGGGCGGCCTGGGGATACTTTCTCGCTAGCGCGAAAGGTAGTTGCACCTTGCCCAACCCAGCCTTCAGATCCGTCTGATGCAGGACGCGCACTTTCTTAAGATGGGTCTGCAAACCTTCGATTATCGACGCAGGCAACATTGTCACTCGGTCTTTCGCGCCCTTACCTTCGCGCACCGTAATCTCGGCGCGTTCGAAGTCGATGTCTTTAACGCGCAGTCTGATTGCTTTCATCAGTCGCAGCCCGCCACCATAGAGTAAACAAGCAATCAAATAATGTGTTCCTTCAAGCCTGGCCAGAACGGCTTGCACTTCACTGCGGGTAAAAACCACTGGAAGCTTGTGAGATGGTTTCGCCCGCTCAATGTGGTCGATGTAAGGCAAGTCCCTTTTAAGGACCTCCCGGTATAGAAAGAGCACCGCGCTGAGCGCGACGGTCTGCGTTGATGCTGAGACTTTTGCATTAACTGCCAGATCAGAAATGAACTGTCGGATCTCCGGTTCAGCCATTTCTGTGGGATGCTTCTTGTGATGAAAGAGAATGAAGCGACGAATCCAGCCGACGTAAGCCCGCTCGGTGCTTAGGCTAAAGTGCTTGACGCGTGCAACAATTCTGACCTGGTCGAGAAGTTTTGGGGGTGGCATCGCTCACACATCTCCTGTAAGAAGGGTAAGCGGCGTCAATTAGTGAAGGGTGAGCGGACACCGAATAATACCACCAGATCCGTACTTGCGTCGCGGATCTTTATGATAATACTTGTTAGATTGCTTCGTGTTATGAGAAGTCGAAAGTTCTGGATACCGATGATAGCTTCGCTGGCGGTAACGCCTGTGGCATTGCTACTAGGCGTGGGTTCGGCTGGAGCAGGTCATGGCAATTATCGTTTAGCTATGATTCTGTTCCCTTATACGTTGCTCTCGACTTCGTTCTTTGATTCAATCACGCCACCATTCATCATACTGGCGATCATTCAGTTTCCCCTTTATGGACTTGCGCTAGGCTACGCTAATGAAAAGGGCCGTCTCGTTTCGATGTCGATGGTTCTCTGTGTCGTACACGGCATAGTGTTAGCGGCGATGTTTTTGGTCGCGAATGACAACTTTTCATGAGCCGAGATTTCATTTTGCAGAAATGTCATTTCCAAGGGGCGTGGTTCTCACGCCGCAATCTAACAAAGGCATGCAGCGGACGCCCAATCAGCATGTCTCTCATGCGAGGCTTGTTTCTAGCGGCAGTTCGTGCGCGCCGCTGATGCCCAGCGTTAGGCCTTATGTGTACCCAAACAACAATGGTTGCGATTGAAGAAGCTCTAAAGAAATTCTGGTGGCGTCAAGGTATTAATTTGCGTCCTGGCGCAAGGGAAGATGAGCTCGTCGCATTCGAAACCAAGCACCATATCCGTTTGCCGCAAGACCTGCGTAAGTACTTTGCTGCCACGAATGGGTTCGACGGCTCCCAGCACCTGATGACTGATGACGAAGGTATCACCTTCTTGGGCCTCGATGAGATGAAACCGCTGAGCGAGTATTGGTCGGCTGATGTTGCTGGCGCTCGAGGCTACTTCGTGTTTGCGGATTATAGCTTGTCGGCTCACGTTTATGCCGTCCGCCTGGTTGATGGCTCAGGGTCTGGAGATCCTGTAGTGGCCGTGTATGATCGCAAGTTGGTCGAGGTAGCCAGCTCCTTCTTAGAGTTTGCTGAAAGCTACTTGAAGAATATTGACGCTGTCTTGTTCCCCGAACCGCAGGCCTAACAAAGGCATGCAGCGGACGCGCAATTAGCATGTCTCTCATGCAAGGCTTGTCGCTCGCGGCGGTTCGTGCGCGCCGCTGATGCCCAGCGTTCGGTCGCATTGCGGTATTGAAAACCATAAAACAGCGCGAGACTTTGTTGTTGGTTACGTCCGCGCGGCGAGTGTCGATAGCGAAGGGGACTTGGTTTCATTGCGGAGGAATGGTTACCCATTCGCCGCGCTCCGGGT
>JANNJZ010000219.1:0-17385 GCA_031396065.1 Pyrinomonadaceae bacterium
CAGAGAACACAGAGGTTGCACAGAGAAACTTGAGATTAGGACACCATTGGGAATGGAAGACAAAGCTAGCCGCAGATTTCGCTGAAGGAAGAAAGCATACTGGTGAAAAAAATGGGGAGCAGCGCGAACTGCTCCCCTTTCAGGTTTGTCGTAGAGACCAAACCAGGCAATGAAGGTTGTCAGACGAATTTCATTATCCGACAGTTTTCACATCCCGACAGCGACAAACTAAAGTGTGTCGGACATCCGGGCTAACGACAAACTAAAGTTCGTCGGACAACTTGGGTACGACAAACCGAAGTTACCCGGGCCAGTGGTATGACCCGGAAAATGTTCCGACTCATGCAGGCAAGGATGCCTGCGCTCCCAGAGACGAGTTAGAAGATAAACTTCGCTGCCAGTTGCACGTTACGGCGCTCAACGTTTCCGTTAGGCGTGACGCCTTTGACGGCGCCGACGAACCCGCTGGAAACGTCCTGCGTCCCAGGTGCGATGTAGAGATTCGCATGGTTAAACGCGTTGAAAAACTCCGCACGTAATTGCAGAGAATATTTCTCTGTCAGCCTCACATTGCGAGACACGCCAGCATCAATGTTCCAGTAACCTGGACCACGAAACTGGTTGCGGCTCGTCATGTTGGCCGGATATGGACCAAAGTCAGAACAACCTCCGCACGCTGCCAAACCAAATGCGCCAACCGGTTGGCCCGTAAGGTCAAGGTAGTTGTAGAAGTTGGCATTCGCCGTGGGCGCGACGTGCACTCTAAGTGGTCCATTGGCCACCAATCTCGGACTGGAGAGATTGGCATTCGTTCCGTCAAAGACGGTGAATGGCGTGCCGGTGCGGGCGTTGAGAATACCGGTCACGGTCCAGCCATCCAACAAAGCTTTGGTAAAGCCTTGCGTGTTGCTGGCAAAAGGAATCTTCCAAATCATGCTGCCCACAAAGCGATGCCTGACGTCGAAATCCGCTGGACCGTAGTCAAAACTCGGGTCATAAGGATTAGTCAGTCCCAGGTTGCTGTTGAAGGCGCCTTCGCTAAAGGTGGAACTGAGATTGTCCTTCGCCTTGGCAAAGGTATAGTGCGCGGTAAACTGCAGACCCTTATTGCGGAAGTTGTTACTATCAAGTCCCACAATCAAGGCGTTGTAACGCGAATAACCTTCATTGCCGCGCGTGTTGATGTTTGAGTAAACGTTATTGAGTCGCGAGTTGACGTTGGCATCATTGAGGTAGAAAGCCCCCGACCCCTGAATGTTTAGCGGCGAGATCGAGTAGAGACTTTCGCCACGCGATCCTGAGTACTCCACCGACAATACGTTGCCTCTGCTCAGTTCACGTTGCAACGCAAAACTGAAGAAGTGGGCGTACGCGTTAGTGATATCCTCGCGCACGTGGCGAAGACTCGTCGTGGGCAGGATTTTAGTGGGCGGCGTGGTGCCGGCCAGAGGTCCCGCATTATTGGTGGTGATTCGAAGTCCCGTTACGTCGACATTGTTGAAGAGCGACAACACCGCGTAGTTGGGTGGATTCTGAATCACGTTGAAGGTGACGTTGCCGAAGTTTCGTTCGTAAGCCAAACCATAGCCACCTCGCAAGCTGGTTCTGCCATCTCCAAAAACGTCCCAGGCGAACCCCAGACGGGGCGCGAAGTTGTTCTTGTCAGGCGCCCACAGACCGCCTACCGGACTTTGGTTCGCAATCTGGACACGCCCGTTTCGAATCTGTTCCTGGAGAGAGTTTCCTGGTCCAAAGTAGAAGTTGGAATCCAGTTCCGGGTTTTTGTTGTGCTGCACGCCGTAGTATTCGTAGCGTACGCCAAGATTCAAAACGAGATTTGGCCTCACGCGGAACGAGTCGTTTACGTACATGGCCCACTCGTTGTAGCGATTGCTGCGCACAAAGTCTGGCGGACCGACGGGCAAATTCACACTCTGACCTGGGATCTTCCCCTGGGGAAACACGGCCGCCTGAAACTGATTGACGTTACCGGTGACAAAGTTACCCAGAGCCTGCGCGTAGTTGCCCTGCGTGCCGAGACTCTGAACGGCGTTCTCATAAGCTCCGAAGGTATGGGTGTCCTGAATGTAGATGTACTGCCCACCAAACTTGAGTTGGTGACGTCCCAGCGTATAGCTGAAGTCCTGATAGACCTGGCCCAGATTCTGTGGACCACCGAAACCAGCCGGAGAATTGGCGGCGTTGTAGGGCCAATAGCCGGGCAGAGCAATGGGATTGCCGGCAATCGTTCCGGTCGCGCCGGGAAACAGGAATAGCCCTGGTCCAATCGGTTGCTCTCCATAGGGTTGGCTTCCGTTCAATCGATTGAAGGCCACCTTGCTTTCCGAAACCAGACGCGGTGAAAACGTGTGCGTCAACGAGATCAGAAAGTTGTTATTGAGGTTGGTTGCCGGCGTGTCAAAACCAGCGTATGGACTAAAGGCCGAACTGCCATTGGGAAAGATCTTACTTTCGCGGGCATACCGGCCATAGAGCAAGGTCTTATCGCTTATGTTGAAGTCCACTCGCGAGGCCATCGAATAGGTGTTTTGCGGCAGTCCACCCCCGAGGTCCTGCGGCTCGGTGAATCTCACGAGTTGAAAGGCCTGCAGGTTTGCCGGCAGCGCAGCAAAGGCATTACCTGCCGGGAGCGCGAACGTGTTAACCAGCTGCCCTACGGTATAGAAGGTCGAGGTAGGCGTGCTTTGCAGCGTATAGCCGGAAAAGTAGTTGCGCGTGAAAATGCTGGAAGCGTTGATCAATGCCGGTGTCGGAATGATCGATATCTTGTCGCCGATGCTCCGAACGCGCGTCCATTCAGTGCTGTTAAAGAAGAACAGCTTGTCCTTAATAGCCGGGCCACCAAACGTGTAGCCAAACTGGTTGCGGGTGAACACGCCCTTGGGAACAAGGTTGGCATTGTTGTTGAAGCCGTTTGATGCCAAACGAGAGATCCGATTGAACGCAAAGGCTGACCCGTGGAAAGAATTTGAACCGCCGCGAGTCAGGACGTTAACGATCCCGCCAGAGGCTCTACCATATTCGGCGGAAAAATTACTTGTGATAACTCGAAACTCACCCACCGCATCCAACGGGATATTCTGGCCCAGGGCAGCATAGTAGACGTTGTTATTGTCAACGCCATCGAGCAACACGTTGGTGCTGGCTGCGCGCAGGCCGTTTATGTTGAAGCCCGCTCCGCGGCCAGAGACTCCGATGCCTGGCACGGCTGGGCCTGGATCGTCGTTTGAGACGTTGTTGGCCAAACCGATCAGGTCATACGGATTCCGGGTTAGCGTCGGCAGCTCGCGAATCTGCGTGCCGGTGACGATGTTAGAAACTTCTGCAGTCTGGGTGTTGACTTCGACGCCCTCACTCGCGATGACACTCACCGAAGCGCCAACGACTTCAGTTAACGCCAGTTGGGTATCGACCGATACTTTCGATCCAATCGTTACCTGCACGCGCTGATTGCTGGGTTTGAAATTACCAGCCTGGACGGTCACGTCGTAGAGACCGGGTTGCAGGGCCGGGATGGTGTAACTACCGTGATCATCAGAGGTCGCGGTGGTTTCTCGCCCAGTGTCTACTGCCTTGGCACTCACCGTGGCGCCGGAAACAACCGCCCCGTTTGGATCGGTTACACTTCCAACAATTTGTCCAGTTGCACTCTGGGCCTGCGTGGTCCCTGCGCTGATGGCCAGAGCCAACACGATGACCAGGAAGCCCAATCCTCCCGAGGTCAGTACCCGAATTACTTTCGTCTTACTCATGATCGATTCCTTTCTTGTTTTTCCCTTTTTTCCCTGGGGGGCAGAAGCCGGACGGTGCGCGAGGGCTTTCCTGAGTCGACGAGGCCCTCTCTCACAGTCGGGCTCCTGCCCCGAGCCACAAAAGCTGCCGTTTAATGTGAACGCCTGATCAAAAGCGATACGCATCATGGGGATAGGCAGCTCCTCAATTCACAGACTTCATAGCCGGCGGCGATTTTCTATTCCGAAAACTCGGATAACCGGCTATTGATCTCACTATTGAAAAGTGCAACGACCGTGCCCCTTAGACCACACGCTTGATGGGCCGTCTCGTCACCAGCGTCGGCCCACTCATAGCTGCGCCCCGAAGTTCATCTTGCTGAAATTGGATTCTGGTGAGTGAAGAGTTGCGATTACTGGATCGGGAAAACGTGGATCTGTTTCAACTGGGCCAACAAATACACTTTCTCGGTTGCCGCGACGCGGGTTCAATGAATGGATTTGGCAGGAGTTCCAACGACTGATTATTTCTATCGCTCGAGGATTACTCAAACGACCGTTTAGCAAGCACACTTGTGTGCCCCCGTGCAGGAATAGCTCAATCATGTTGCGTCGCGAGGCAGGCGCACAATGCGCTCGCCAAACGAACGATTCGAATTTGGATTCTTGCGGCTGCGGCGCCTTACGGTGGTAAGGCTCCGCCGTACCGATATGGTCTAGATTTCTTTCGAGCGGCGCCTCCGCCGACAAACGGAGGCATAGCCTCAAGATTGAAAGAAGGCGCTCGGTAAGGCAGAGCCTTACCGCACGGAAGGCGGCAGAGCCGCACCGAAAGAAAGCGATTAATCGCTAAACGGGCGATTAGATGATGGTTGAACGGAGGAATCACCCGGCCCAACAGGGACCGGGTGATCAGGAGCGACGCGAGCGGCCGGCAAGTCCGATTGTTTAGGCGCGGCGGCGGGCTTCCAGTTCGCTGGTTCCGGAAAGCGGATAACTATAGGCACGGTCAACCATGCATAGGTTGTAGTGCTTGATCTTCGAGTTGAGGGTAGTCACCTTTAGGTTCAACAGCCGGGCTGCTCGTCGTTGGTGTCCTCCCGTCTGAATGAGTGCCCGCTTGATGAGATCGATCTCAAAGCGAGTCACTTCGTCGTAAAAGTCCACGCCGTTCTCAATATCGGGCGCTTGGGCTTCGCCGATTGATTCCACTTTGCGCAGGAGCTTGAAAGTCAATTCTCTCAAACTGGTGATACTACCTACCTCCGGGGTTGGCTCCACACCATCCGGCAACGTTGTACCTACAGTCTCCAGCTCTTCGTGTTCCCAGGTTGCTGTTGAATTCATTTTGATCTCCCCTTCATTCCTTTGTTATCGATTCAAGTTCCCTAGCTATGGCTTTGCATTGGCCACAGTGGATTTGTCAGGCATAAACTTTCCCCTGGCGGAATTCATCACAGTGTCGCCCTTGCCGAGATTCTTTATTTGATCACCGCATATGTCTGCGATCTTCTGCGTGTTGTTCCTGCTTTTCGACTGATCCGTGCCGTCGTCAGGTAGCAACCAAGCTCCGCTCTCTCCTCTAACGACATGGCCCAACTCATGTAGAAGCATCAGTACTCGCGCCTCTTTGGTATTTGCTCCAAACTTGCCGACGCTCGAAACAAAAGCCTCGGAGTTGGTATATTTCTTTCGATAAAAAGGTCCGTTGCCATTAATCGCGACCTTATTGAAGAGCCGGTATCGCTTCTTGGTTTCCATATTGAATACATTTACCGTCGAACCTGACATGCGTATTCCTATGTCAGATGAAAAGTATTCCTTTCGCACCTTGCCGATAAGACCATTGAAGGTTTCGACGGAAGAGAGCCCACCAAAGAAATCGCTACACTCATTGGGAGTACTCAGAATACTCAGCGTGTCGTAGTAGGCCGTCTCCAGAATCTTGTCTTCGCCAATCAAGGGTGAAGGCACCGGCGGCGTTGTTGCCTTCGCTGAAATTACGGTAAGAGAAATCATCGCCGTGCCGATCAAAAACAAGCGTAGCTTCATGGGAGAGCCTCCTGTCGTAATGTTAGGAGTGTCGTCCGGGCTACTGGCTCGCTGGGGACCGAGCACTTGGAAATGAGCTCTGCGAAGACCCCTTTATGAAAAGCTGCCTGGCAACTAACTTATCGATTAGTGCGAGCTTTCAATGACTCCGCAATTACCCGGATTTGACACGGCGAGTTATACGCCCGAATTGCCGGGGCCGAATCGGTTTTGTGACGGAAAGGCAGACCCTTGTGACTAGCGGGCTTGAGGTGGTGACAAGCTCGCGTAAACGTAAAGCAAACTGTTAGTTTGCGATGGTTCATGAACTTCCCCACCATCGCAAACTAACAGTTTGCTTTCCTCATGAAGAACGGGCGCTACTTCTTTTGAAGCAGCGCCCGTTTTGTTCAACTCCGTATGCGAGACGTCTCTAGAATTCGAGGCGTCCTGCAAACTGCACAACCCGCGGAGCAAAGGTAGTGGTAATGCGACCAAACGTAGCTGCGTTAATGTTCTGCAGCTGCTGGGCGGCCGTAATCCCAAAGTTTGCCCGGTTCAACATATTGAAGACTTCACCTCGAATCTGAAAACGTACCCGCTCAGTAATCGGGATGTTTTTGATGATCGAGGCATCAACGTTGAAGTAAGTCGGTCCATTGATGAAGAACCTTTCCAGATTTCCAAGCTCCCCTGGCGCCACGTTAAAGAAGGCCTGGCCCGGGAATGGAGTGCTGCCGATACCCTCGGCGCCGCGGCCGCTTCCCAGTGCCGAGCAGTTGCCCGCCGCCAGGTTGGCCTGGTTAATGTTGAGCACTGCAGGATTGATAAGAAAGACGCCGCAGGGCGTACGGAAGACGCCAGTAAGGTCCTTGATCTGATCCCTCGTCAAGTTTGAATTAGCGGTATTTCGCGCTGAGCGTGCATTCGAGGCGAAGGTCCCGCGTGGATCGAAGACGCCGACCGGCGCACCCGTTTGGATGGACACAATCGTGTTCAGCTGAAATCCACCTACTAGTCGGTTCAGCCACGATCCGGCGTCCGTAAAGAACCGCTTCCCTTTCCCGACAGGCAGTTCGTACATGCCATTAAAGTTAAAGACGTGCGTGGTATCGGTCTGAGCACGGCTGTATTCAATGTCATCGCGAGACGGGTGAACCTGAAACTCAAAGCGACGCTGATCGGTTCCTGGAGCGTTAGACAGCGTCTTTCCGAAAGTGTAATTGGCCTGGAAGTAGAGCCCATCCGAGAAGCGGCGTCTGAGTTCCACTTGCAAAGCGTTGTAGTTGTAGCGGGCCGTGTTTGAGAGAAGCAGTCCTAGTCCGATATTTGGGTTTGCCTGGAATGGGACCGTACCCTGTAGGAAGTTTCCGGTATAGGTAACTGCTAACTGACCGGGTACGCCCGTAGTTATTAAGCCGGCAATGGTCGCGTTCGGAGCGACAGTCGCGCTGCCAATCCCGCCCGGAGTGCCAGAGAGCGTGCCGAGTCGTGGAAACACCTGCAACGCCTGGCAACCTGCATTTTGGGCGGTGGTGCAACTGAAGAATCCCGTTAAGGCGAAGTTTGAACGGGCACGCAGGTAGTCTGCCAGGAACCCGTTATTGATGATGTCGGGAGCATTGACGTCCGTGTAGCGCGTCATGTTGCTGCTGAAAGCTCCTACGTAACGCACTTCAAGGGCGGTTTGGAATCCAAGCTCCCGTTGAATACCAAAGGTGTATTCGTGATTGGACGGAAGCTGGAGGTTCGGGTCTGTCATAGCCACCGAATTGAGCCCCCCGAGGCGAGCATTGTTCTGAACGAAAGTACGCGGAATGAGAACCGAGGGCGTTGCCAGCGGTGTAACTTGATCAGCCCTTATGTTCAGGTTTACCAGGCCGGCGTTTTCTCGCTTGCCTGAGTTTTGATCGCCTTCGCCCGAAGACGCCTTGAGAAACTCATCATTGACATAACTCAGACGGTAGCCGGCGCGAATAACTGTGCGGCCGTCGCCGGGAAGCATCGAGTTCAAGAACTTGTTGCCGAACTGCGGCTGGTAAGCAATGCCGACGGAAGGTGCAAAGTTGTTTGTGTCGGTCTTGAATAGCTGGCCATTGCCAAGATTCGTGCCGGCCGTTTGCAGACCGCCATTTGGATCCAGCAAGGCTTGGGTGGCGGTCATTCCCTGCGGAATGATGACTTCCGAGAGAACGCCGTTCCGCTCACGAACGCCGGGCCAAATCTCGTAGCGAAGACCGAGGCTCAGGGTCAGACGCGGGGCGACTTTCCACTGGTCCTGTAAGTAAAAATTGTAGTTGCTATAGGCATAGTCTTGCCTGAAGCCCTCGCCGGGGACCAGGCCGCCACTGGCATCAATGACGTTAAAGGTCTGCGCCTGGGCGTTCACAATACCGCCGAGCAGGGCAAATAGCGCGTTGGCATTAGCGCGATCAGTCGTGCCGATACCGCCAGGAAAGAGCGCCGCGTTGTTGAACTGAGCGGTCGTGATCTGCGGCGTATTGGTGCCGACTCCGATGGTTGAGGCCAAGAGCACACCGCCTCGATTAAGTCGCAGCGCACTATTGAATTGTGACTGGAAACCAAAGCTGAGGTTGTGATCTCCCCAGAAGTAGTCAGCATTATCCTGAACCGTGTAAGTCTTTGTATCGCGACCCTGGAAGAGAAAGGTCGACTCAGGATTGGTCACCAGCGGGAGCACAAAGAAGTTGGCGGGTTCCGTCTGCAACTGCGGGAAACCCGGGAAGACGTGAGCATAACCGGCGCGTACTTCATTGGTGAAGTTTGCTGAAATGGTCGAACGCCAGGCACCGACATAAGAATCCCCCGGCACGTTCTGGCCCGCTGCCGGAACTGTCGAGAAGCCGTTGGCATCAGCGAAGTCGGGAATGAACCCGTTAAGGCGTTGGCGTTTGATCACTCCGTTAATGGCGTTGCTGGAATTGAGATCAAAGTCCACCCGGCCGGTGAAGTTGTTATAGTCCGTATCTGCAGACTGGCTGAACCTATAACCGGTGGTATTGCGCTGGTCGCCGGCTTCGATGGAATTCCCAGTCGGTATGTTGGCGAGGAACCGACCCTGAATCAGAGGATTAATGCTGGAGGGAACCGGTGGCGCGCCAGCCGTCGCAACATTGGAGATGGGCAAGCTGAACAGGTTCAACTGTCTCCTAACTCCGCCACTATCGATATAAGTAAAGAGCCCCTGACGCGCGCTTGGAGTCAAGACGGTGCGCAATGAAGACGTCGAGATCCGATCGCGCTGTCCTTCATAGTTGAAGAAGAAGAATAGCGAATTCTTCAGAATTGGCCCACCGATTTTGCCGCCAAACTGATTGAAGTTGCGAAACGTCTTGGGGTTCCTGGCCGCGCCGGCTTTCCTCAAGCCCGCAACTACCAACGGGTCCGTGGCGGAGTAGTTGCCGCCGGCGTTGTTGAAGTAACTGTTCGCACCGAAGGCCGAGTTGCGATTGTATGCAAACACCGCCCCGTGAAATTCGTTTGAACCGCGCGGGGTCACCAGTTGCACTTGCGAGGCGCCAAATCCCTGATCGCTGCCGGCGTTCTGCGTGGTGAGCGTGAACTCCGCGACGTCATCTGTCGAAACAGCAATCTGGGTAAAGCTGGAAGCACTCGCGCGGATGAAGTTGTCCTGGATATTGAGGCCATCAAGCGTAATGTTGGTTGCGGAAGGCCGTTGGCCATTGATGGAAGTCCCCTGCGCACCATTCGCCGAGGTTCCCGCCTGCAGTGTGATCAGGGCCAGCGGGTTGCGACCGTTTAGCGGAAGTTCTTGAATTTGACGCGGACTGACCGTGTTGCTTAACTCGGCGTTAGACGCGTTGACCACGTCTGTGCCCGCTACCACCGTCACGTTCTCGTTAATATTCCCCGCCTCGAGTGTCGGGTTCAATGTGTAGTCTCTGCCGACATCTATCTTGACGTCGCTGGCAGTGAAACTCTTGTGGCCTGGCGCTGTAACGGTCACGGTGTAAGCGCCTGGTTCAAGTTGGGGTGCAGTGAAAGATCCATCGTCGGTTGCAGTCACCGTTCGTTCTTTGCCGGTCTTATTATCTGACACGACCACAGTCGCGCCCGGCACAACTCCGCTCACATCCGACACGATACCCACCAGGCGGCCGGTATTCGATTGGGCGAAAGCGGGAAGGGCCACCGCCATAAAAAAAAGCATCAGCGTAAATCTGATCGTAGTTCTCATTGATAGGCTCCTGTTAATCCTCGAACAAGGTTTGGTGTGCTATCGACCATCGCCAGCACACGGGAATCTCAGCCGAGTTGTTCGGTTGTGAACCCGCGCTGGGGATCCTTGATGCAGATGTCATCGGTACGAGAATCCGGACGGTCAATAACAAATCGGGGAATTGACGACGTTCAGAAAGCGCAATGGGTGTGCCCGTTTTCTCATACGGCGAAAAGGCCGTCTCGTCATCCGGGTCGGCCAACTCGAAGCTGAAGCACGGGAGCTACGTTGCGAGATTCGGATTCTCGCGAGGATGGGCCTTGCGGTTTTTGGATTTTCGAGAGGAGCAGGATACTGATCGAGAAGTTAAGGCAGCGGAGAATTACAATTTTTCGGAGCTATGAATAGGTCCCATAAGTCCTCTTGCTCTGCTATGGCAGCTTACCGAGAGCCCCTTGCAGATTTTCTCGATGGTTGCGGGACAGAGTGAGTTGGGTTCCGTCCTGAAGGATGATGCGGTATTCACCGTGAAACCAGGGCTGCAATTCCTGAATGCGATCTATGCGAATAATTGAGGAGCGATGGATGCGCACAAATTGCTTCGGATCAAGCTGCGCTTCCAGACTGCTGATGGTCTCACGCAGTAGGTGGGTCTTCTTGGCGCTGTGCACGGAGACATAGTTACCTTCTGCTTCGATCCAGTCGATCTCGCATGTCTCGAGGAAATAGATTCGGCCAGCCGCTTTGATCACGAGCCGTTCGAGATACTTGTTCCCTGCTTTTAGTTCTTCCAGCAAAGCCAGGATGCGCTGATCGGTGCCGCCGTTGCGTTCACGCAGGATTTGCTCCTTAGCGCGCCTCCAGGAAACATCGAAACGCTCCTGATCAAATGGCTTGAGTAGATAGTCAAGCGCATGAACTTCAAACGCGCGGACGGCATACTGATCGTAGGCGGTGACGAAGATGACGTGAGGGAGAGGCCTGCTTCTGAGCGATGCCAGGACCTCGAAACCACCGACCTCAGGCATTTGTACATCGAGAAACAGCAAATCCGGTGAGTGAAGATCGATTGCTTCCAGAGCTTCGCGGCCGTTGCAGGATTCTCCAATAATTTCTACGTGCGGATCGCCCTGTAGCATTTCGCGCAACATCGAGCGAGCAAGAGGCTCGTCATCCACTAACAAAACACGGATGGGAGAGTTGGTCATATTTTTCTTTCGCGACGCAATGCGGGTTTGACGCTTTGGCGGTTTTGAAAAAAACGCCTGCGGCTCTTACACGACGGTCCTGCGATTTCGATGCAAAACTTTTTCTACATTTCGGATTTGTCTAAAGGCCGGAGAAAAACGGAAGCCAACCCATCTCTGATTAGCTTAGCAGATCGGTTGCGTTACCGTAGAGGCGGAGTTCAGTTGATTTCGGATTGGCTGGGAGCGGCGACGTCCTTATGAAAGGGTATTTCCAACGTCACTATCAATCCCCCGTCGGGATTGTTACTTAGATCGAAGAGATGAGCCGCCCCGTAAAGCCTTTCCAGCCGCGTTTCGGTATTAGCCAGCCCCAGACCCTTCTTGAACAGAATGTCGGATGTCCGATGTTTAGAAAGGCCCGGTCCGTTGTCTCGAACTTGAATACGAAGGGTTCCATTGTGTTGTTTCGCTTCAATTTCGATCAAACCGGGAGTAGAACGCGGCGCGATTCCGTGGCGGATCGCATTCTCCACGATGGGTTGAAGAATAAGATTGGGCACTTTTGCGAGCAGAGTAGGCTGAGCCACATCCATACGGGTGATCAGGCGGTTCTGAAAACGAATACGCTCGATCTCGAGGTAACAAGTGAGAAATTCCATCTCTTGTTTGAGCGTTACCTCCTGCGAGCCTGAGTTTTCCAGCGTCAGGCGCAGAAAATCTCCTAGACGCGTGATCATTTTGCGTGCAGCCTCTGGGTCTTTATTAAGGAGGGCTGAGATTGAATGGAGGGTATTGAAGAGGAAATGAGGTTGAAGCTGCATTTTTAAGGCCTGCAGTTGGGCCTGCGAAAGCTGCGCTTCGAGCTGAAGAGTTCGTAATTGACCTTCGCGATAGCGTCGGTAATAGCTAAAAGCGTAACTCATCAGGGCTATCAGCAGGTAAATGCCAATTCCTTCGCTGAAATTGGCCACCACAAATCTGGCCATTCTTTCGAAGGAGAACGTTCGGCCGACGCTCATCCCCCAATAAAGCCATACGAAAACATGGCCTATTGCCGTGACAATTCCACTGAGAACGATGCTGATAGGGACGTGAAGCAGCGCACTTCTAGCCCAATTGTTGCGCTCTATCGGCAAACGCGAGGCCGCCAAAAGGACAAGCGGCGTGGCCAGAGCCCACAGATACGACCAGGTCATCTGCAGGTAGAGAGCATCCGAAAAGTACATTGGCCTTTCAGAGCGGAAAGAAGTGAAGTAGCTCTGAAGCGTAAAGACGATGCCGATGAAGGTCCAAATTCCCCAAATGATGGCTAGCCGCACCCAGCGGCTTTGCCACAGAGAGCGGCCCGGGCCCGGGCCCTCGAGGTCTTGAGTAGCGTCTTCAGGCATGCAGCAAAATTAGCGGAGTATTCAGTATTCCAGAGTGATCATACTACCCGGAGATGTGATTCCTTAAAGGGCCAGAGGTCGGCGAATGCATACAATTAAAACAAGAAGTGTTTTCAAACAATCGGTTTGTGACGAACTGGCCGCGCGCAATGGCCAGACGGCCCCGGAGAATGTCGCAAAGCAAACTGTTAGTCTGCGACAGTTCGTTAGCACTCAATAAAGCAGCCTCCGCACCACTAAGCAAACTATCAAGCACCCCAGCTTGGCTGCCCGGCCGGGGACCCCGCACAGTTTGCTTTAAGCCAGTTTACGCACGGGCAAAATCGATAAAGCCCCGCTCAGGATCAGTTGCCACCAAGCGCACTTTTACTTTGTCACCGACGCGCAAACCACGTTCGCCTCGCATGATGCGCCCGTCCACCGGCGGCTTGAGCAAACGGGCAAATGTTCCTTTGTCCGTCGCCCCGGTAACGATCGCTTCAAATACTTCTCCAATCCTGTCGTCAAGTAATATCGCTGCCGCTACCTTGCGCATTTTCCGCTCCACCTTGCGTGAGGCATTATCACGGTCGGTACACTGGTCTGCTATTCGTCTTAACTCCACGACGGTATAAGGCGCAGGTTTATCGGCAATAGCTGCTTTCACCAGTCGCTGAGTTACCACGTCCGCATAGCGGCGATTTGGCGCAGTCGAGTGAGTGTAGTCAGAAACGGCGAGTCCGAAGTGTCCTTCCCCGTCCTCACCCGGAACCTGCACCGTATACTCACCGGGCCCTAATGATTTGACGACTGCCAACGACAGGTCGGGGAAATGTAGAGGGTCGGCTTGCTTGCGCCGTGCCAGAAATCCGGCCAGCGCCAGTGAGTCAGGCGTGACTGGAAGCTTTTCACCCAGGTCCGCGGCAATCTCAACTATTCGCGACCAGTATTTAGGTGTTTGCACCACGCGGCGTAAGGAAGGTCCGCCCTTCGCCTCCAAAAACTCGGCCATCTCAACGTTGGCGGAGATCATGAAATTCGCAATGAGATCGCGGGCGCTGTTCTGTTCTATCTCCCTCAGCTCTTTCACGCTGCCTTGGTCGTCCACCACCGGAGTCACCTGAATCGTGCCCAATTCAATTGCGCCGTTCTGGCGCCGCAACTCGCCGAGGCGATCCGCAGTTTGGTGCTGCAAACGAATCTGCACTTCCAACCCCGTAACTTTCTTGACGCGGTCCGGCACGCCCGCCTTTCCGTCAAGCCAGTCGCCTACTGACTCATACGACAGCTTAGCGTGGTTGCGGACCATCGCCGAATAGAAGTCAGTAGTCTTCACTGTGCCGTCCGGGGTCACAACCATCTCCGTAACTATCACCAGGCGGTCTTCGCCTTCGACCAATGAGGTCAAGTCGGTTGATAGTTGTTCAGGTAGCATCGGGAACGTCTTGACTCCGGCATACACGGAGGTGCAGTTTTCGGATGCGTGCTCATCGGTAGCCGAACCTCTGGGCACAAACGCATCAACATCCGCGATGCCAATCAGCAGTCGCGTGTCCCCATTCGAAAGCGCTTCCGCAAACTCAACCTGATCGAGATCTCGAGTCCTCCGGTCGTCAATTGATGACCACAATAACTCACGCAAATCCCGCGCTGCGGAAACCGGAGACGCGTGAGGCTCTGTCACCAGGGCCTCCACTTCCAACTTAACCGCAGCGCTGAAATCCGGCAGAAAGCCTGCCGCGATCATCGATTGGTGAGCGATAGCAAACAGATCGACTGAGCGGGAATGCGATGCTTGTTTGGACATGAGTTCAGAAGTATAGCCGAAACTCCTGGTCGGCGCTCGTGAGACCAAAAACGATTGTTAGTCCATTAGTTTGAGTTTTTCTCTGTGCGTCCTCTGTGTTCTATGTGTCTCTGTGGTGGCCAACCGAGGCAAAATACTCACCACCGAGACACAGCGAACACAGACGATACGCGAAGAATCGGAAATTAGGACTCTTAGGAAACCGATCCACGGAGTCAGCCGAAATCTCACGAAAAGTGTGTTACCAAAATCAATCGCTACTTATTTGGAACACATTTGCACTACCATGAACCCAATGAAAATTGAGGTAATCATCAATGCCCGCTCCGGCTCTGACGACAAAAGGGACGCGCGGCATCGCCTGCAAGAGGCCTTCGCTGAGAGTGGCGTCGAAGCACGCATCTCGTTCGCACGTGCCGGCTCCACGATCGAAGATCTCGCATGGAAGGCAGCGCAGAGCGACGCTGAAATCATCGTCGCTGCTGGTGGCGACGGCACCATCAACGCCGTTGCTTCAGCGGTTATCGAGTCAGGCAAGACGATGGGCGTTTTGCCGTTTGGGACTATGAACCACTTCGCCAAGGATTTGCACATACCTCTTGAACTCGAAGGCGCCATCCAAACCATTGTGGCCGGCGAAACAGTCAGCATAGATGTTGGTGAAGTCAACGGTCGAATCTTCGTGAACAACTCGAGTTTGGGCCTTTACCCAAACATCGTGCGCGAACGTCAGAAGCAGCAACGGCTCGGATGGGGGAAATGGCCGGCCTATGTTTGGGCCGCTCTCGCCGTCCTCCGTCGTTATCCATTTCTCAATGTTCGACTGAGCGTTGACGGAAAAGAGTTAACCAGCCGAACTCCATTTGTTTTTGTCGGGAACAACGAATACGAGATGGAAACGCTCAACATTGGCGGACGAACCTGTCTCGACGCCGGAAAACTCAGTCTCTATATGAGTCATCGCACCGGCCGACTGGGTCTAATTCGACTCGCCTTTCGAGCGCTTTTTGGAGGCTTGCGTCAGGAAAAAGACTTTATCGCGTTGTGCACAAAAGATGTTTGGATTGAAACGAAGCACAGGCATGTGCGGGTGGCGGTCGATGGCGAGGTGTTAGTGTTGGAGCCACCGCTCCACTATCGTGTACGCCCCCGGGCATTGCGTGTGCTCACGGCGCCAATTGATCGAACCCGATAATGGGACCAGACGGAATGCGTTTAATAGTTCACCTTTCAGACATCCATTTTGGCCGCGTCGACCCCGTCATTGTTGACCCGCTGGTCGAAGCCATTAATGGACTCAAACCGGATCTGGTGGCCGTTTCAGGCGATCTAACCCAGCGCGCGCGCTCCAATCAATTCATGGAGGCACGTGAGTTTCTTGATCGTCTGCCCAAACCGCAGATAGTGGTGCCGGGCAATCATGACGTTCCTTTGCATAACGTCTACAGTCGCTTTTTACAACCGCTCGACAAATACCGGCGATACATTACTGACGATCTACGTCCATTCTACGCGGACGACGAAATCGCGGTGTTGGGAGTCAATACCTCACGCTCGCTGACAATCAAGGGTGGGCGCATCAATCAGGATCAAGTGGCTTGGATGCAGGAGAGACTTTGCGCTCTCGATCCCGAAGTGGTGAAGATCGTAGTTACTCACCATCCTTTCGATCTTCCTGAAGGACACCATGAGCGCAACTTGCTGGGCCGCGCGCGAATGGCTATGGAGGCGTTGGCGAGCTGCGGAGCCGATGTTTTTCTTGCCGGGCATCTCCATATTGGTCACACGACGCACAGCGCAACTCGCTATAGGATCAAGGGACATTCTGCGCTGGTGGTCCAGGCTGGAACCGCCGCTTCTACTCGAAGTCGCGGTGAAACAAATTCCTTCAACGTGATAAGAGCCGATCGACCACACATAACCGTTGAAAGACTCGAGTGGCAACCCGAGCGCGCTCAGTTTGCCATGGCAATGACGGAACGGTTTCGGCACACGCCAGAAGGTTGGACTCGAGTCTGAGGGAAGCAGATTTTGCATTTCTCATTTTTAATTGGTTCTCCAAGCGATCCATTCAGGCGATGACAAATGAAAATTGGAGAATGAGAAATGGAAAATCTAAGGGACCTGGTTTCCATGCCTCTGCCAAATCTTAGCCGATACGAACGAGGATTTCTCGGTTGGCATCTCGTTGTCGGCTTCCTTGTTTTCGCCGCCATGACCTTGGTCATGGGTGACATTAGCGAAGACGTAATGAATGGCGAGCCTCTGACCATCGCCGATGTTCAGATTAGCAACTGGCTGAATTCACATCGTTCTCCGCGCTTGACTACAGCCTTTCTGATCGCCACATCGTTCGGCTCTACGCTACCGGTCATCCTTATCGCAACGATCGTCGGACTCTACTTCCTATGGCGACGACAGCCTTATTGGCTCGCGGCAATTTGGACCTCAGTTTTCGGTGGAATGTTGCTGAACAAATATCTGAAGCTGGTGTTTTATCGTCCTCGTCCTCGTTTCGACGATCCCATTTTCGCCTTTACTGGCTATAGCTTCCCCAGCGGACACACCATGGCAGCAACGGTCCTTTATGGTGTCCTGGCTGCATTGCTGATCACTAAGACCAGACGCCGCGGTTTCCGCGTCGTTATCGTCCTCACAGCGGGATGCCTGATCGCGCTCGTCGCATTCAGCCGAATGTACCTCGGCGCCCATTACTTGAGTGATGTGTTGGGCGCAATTGCGGAAGGGTTAGCGTGGCTGGCACTTTGTTTGACGACGGTCTATTCAGTCTGGCGACACCGCAATCGATAAGGATGGCCGACACACTTTAATTTGCCGCTGATCTCGGCGATGACTTCGTGCGGGGGATCACGAGAAACTAAATGAAGCTCTGAAGACTCTTCGGCGCGTAGCGTCGGTATGAATTTAGCCCGGCCTTTCAAGGCCGGGGGAATCAACGAAGCGCTCGCGTCGCGTAGCGACGATTGAAGAGAGGTTCAGGCGTCGCTACGCGACACGGATACTTCATTCTTTCCCG
>JANNJZ010000226.1:0-12806 GCA_031396065.1 Pyrinomonadaceae bacterium
TAAAACTGAAGATCTTATTTCCAAAGCAAACAAACTATGCGTAAACCTGTGATTGCCGGAAACTGGAAGATGTACAAAACGCTGGGCGAAGCTGTTGACACCGCAATCGCCCTGAAGCCGTTGGTGGCTAACGCGAATCACTGTGAGGTAATCATCGCCCCGGTGTTTCCAGCCTTAAAGATCGTGGCCGACAGGTTGGAAGGGTCCAACATTGCTGTCGCCGGCCAAAATTGTTCGACCGAGGTTGAAGAGGGCGCGCATACAGGTGAGGTTGCCGCATTTATGCTGCGAGACGCCGGAGCCAAGTATGTCATCGTGGGTCATTCAGAACGGCGACAGCATTATTTCGAGACCGATTCTATGGTTAATAAGAAATGCCATGCAGGCCTGACCAGCGATCTTAACGTCATTCTGTGCGTCGGCGAGAGTCTCGCGCAAAGGGAGCAGGGAACTGCCGAACGCGTTGTCAGCAGCCAGCTTACTGGCGGACTCGCTGGGTTGACAGCCTCAGACCTCAACCGTATCATCGTTGCCTACGAGCCTGTTTGGGCCATCGGTACCGGACGTACAGCGTCGCCGGAGCAAGCGCAGGAAATGCACGCGTTTATCCGGCGCGTTTTCGCGGAGAGGCACTCCGATCAAGCGGCGAGTGAACTGCGAATACTCTATGGCGGTTCGGTCAAGCCGGAAAACATTGCGGGTCTGATGTCGCAGGTGGACATTGATGGTGCACTGGTAGGCGGCGCCAGTCTGCCGGCCGAAAGTTTTGCCAGGATTGTTAATTACAAAGACGGTGAATAGTAAAAGGCGGGTAAATAGTAAAGGGTGAATAGTAAATAGAAGCTACCTTCGTAGCCATTGCAGTTGCTGACGACGCAAGCGGCGGTTAAGGAGTCTTGCTTTACCATTCACCATTTACTATTCACCATTTACCAATGATTGAGGTTCTCAATTGCTAAGTTATATCTTATACGGATTATTCATTCTTGCTTGCATGGTGCTGGTCGTAGTAATCCTCCTTCAGCCGGGAAAGTCTGGTGCCGGAGACCTTTTCTCCAGTAGCGTTTCAAGCGCGGCCTTTGGCCCGCGCGGTACCGCGAGTATCTTGTCGAAAGTTACGATTGGTGCCGCCGCCGCCTTCATGCTAATAGCGCTAACGCTGTCACTGCCCGGCGTAACGGGCTCCCGTTCGGTATTGCAGTCGACCGCTCCTGAACCGACACCGGTACCAGCCGCGTCACCCGCAGCTTCGACGGATCCTGCTGCGTCACCTGCGGCTTCGACCGCTCCAGCAGGTTCACCGGCGGCATCGCAAGCTGCTTCGCCAGCGACCTCGCCGAAGTAGGACAGCTCTTTTCTGTGCATGTTTGAGATTGGTAGAGACAGGCGAAGAATTGCTCTACCGCGTGGCAACCCCGGTCAGGCCGTAATTCGTTGGTCGCGCCGAACGCAAGCTAAACAGTGTCGTTTACATTGCTATCTGACAACTTGGGCCGAAGTGGCGGAACTGGCAGACGCGCACGGTTGAGGGCCGTGTGAGGCAACTCGTGGGGGTTCGAGTCCCCCCTTCGGCACCAAACCATCGATCAAGATACCGCGTACATACGCGGTTTTTTGATTTTTATTGGCCTTTTCGCTCTCCTCCTGTTTTACACTGTTCAAACCTTCTGCACGTTTTACCCTCAGTTGAGACTTAGTTGAGACACCAAATTTTGGGCGGTGAGTCTGATGCTTAAACATAATAAGGAACATCATGTGCTCCTCCGAGTTGTGTGACCTTAGCCCGGTAAGCCGGTGCCTCCTCTCGGACAGGATATGCCAGCGATTACATAACTTTTCCGAGATGGACCCTTTCAGACCTCCCCCTGTATATAAAAGTTCCGAATCTGGCTACTGCTCCAGAGCTCGCGAAGGGTATCTGGATAAAACTCAGAACCGTTAAAGCACAAGGAATCTGCGCGGTCCCGCGTCGTGCTAATCGATTTTTAGACCTTCGGCTACCATCGCCGGTATTTTAGAACGGGTTTTCGCTTTATCGACTAGGTCCTCGCCAAGCTGGATGATCGTCTTCGAATTTAAGTTCAAGACTGATTGCTTGTTAGGTCCTAACCCTCAAGCAACTCCGTCGTCGTTCGTATCGCCACCTCGTCGATCTCCCTCAGGGCACTTGATTGTTGAGACATAAGAACACAGTGGGCCACAAGACAATGAACGGCCATGTAGATCCCGGCTCTCGGGTTGTCCTCAGCAATGGTCTCCCATTCCTTGCGCATAAGCTCATCATCGGCGAACCACGCGACACTCTCTTTTAAATTGCGCCTCTGATTGGTGTCCAGAGTGGACACGTAATTCTCGAACGTGAAACCAAGGTTGTCGAGTCGGTGAACAAGACTGTTTCTCAATTCTGAAAAGTACCTGATGAATCTCCGCTGTTTGTCATCAAGCAGCGTCAACTGTCTGGCGACTGCAATTTTTCCGGTGCGAGTGTCTGAGAGGGGTAATAGCTCAATGATCTTCGTCAATTCAACTTCGCCAAGATGTTCCACTAACATCTGTGTTACTGCCGCCTCAATTAAGGCATGTGCCTTGATCACAAACGTCCAATCGTCCTCCTTGAGAAGATCGAGCAAGAACATTAGCTTCTCCTCAAGCAGGTCTATCGAGGAACGGGCCAGCTTAGCTAGGAGTCTTTTCCCTTCTTCTCTATACAAATACATAATCACCTCGGGCTCTAATACATCTCATCCAGTTTGGTTACGGCTTTGTGTCCTCAGACTGCCCAACAATGACGACTATCCTCGAAACAATGTGACCTTGAGTCTTTCGTTTAATCGACATATTGTTCTTAAATTGATCTCGTGATATCAACTCGGACAATTAGTTAGTAACCTGGGTGCGCATTCGATGATGCCGGCGGCAACAAAAATATTTCTCGCACACGCGACCGAGGATAAAGCTCGGGTCCGCAAACTGCACGCTAAATTACTCGCAGCCGGGTTCGACGCGTGGCTTGATGAGATCGACCTCCTACCTGGTCAGAACTGGCAACTTGAGATTCCAAAAGCTATTCGAGAAAGCAAGATGTTCATTGCGTGTCTATCAAAACGATCTGTCCTCAAACAAGGATATGTCCAAAAGGAATTTAGGCTCGCCCTCAGCAGTTACGCTGAGAGACCGCCCGGAACTACTTACCTCATACCGCTCCGACTGGACGAATGCACAGTGCCCGATCTACAGATTCCTGCCCTCGCCATTGATATGCGCCATATCCAATGGCTTGACTATTGGAAGCCGGACGGATTTGAACGTCTTGTTACTGCGATTCGTGAGGACGATACTGATCCCAACCCTGGGAACGTAATAGATTTCGCAGACGCTATTAGACGCAAGCAGGGTTCAACCAACTCTTCAGCGCCCGCAGCGAGAAAAAGGCGTGCGACGAACCTGATCAAGATTACTGGTAACGTCAGCGGTGGAATCGTTGCTAACAATGTCAATATCACCGGCACGAAGTCACCGAGAATGAACTATCCCGCGGGCAGCGTCGGAGCCAATCTCCATAAATATAACTACCTGGCTTATTTGATCGCCAGGTATTTCGAGTACCGTAAAGCAGATTCCAGCTACGGTGCGTCACGTCATGCGCGGAGATTTCATCCGGCGGAAATCCACACATCAATTCAGTCTAAGTTTAAGGCCAAGACATATTTCGCTCCGGAAGAGCTGTGGGAGAAGGAATGTCTTTTCGTAAGGCAAAGGATTGACCGGACCATTCTCGGAAGGAACAACACTCATAAGGGCATTCGCAATTATGAACCGTTTGAGGAGTTTCTATCAGGACAGAAATGAGTCTTCAATTGGTCAACCACGCCCTTGAACCCTGATTGTTAATGGCTTTCGATTAATCAACGAGTGGTTTCAATGATCAAAGGCAATCCAGTAGTGTTGTAGTTTGCCGCGTTGATTAGGAAGGCGTCGGCGAAGAATGAAATGCAGAATGCCAAGGCACTATATGAATACTCCAAGGAGGTCTTCCTGGACGAAAAAGATCTCTTTTATGCAATCGAGCGAAAAGCCGCTCAATATTTTTCGGTATTTGGTTTCTTGCTTAGTGCTTCGGGTGTAACCATCGGTCTTACACTAAATCGCTTCATCCCTCCTCAGGGACACCTTCAGACTCTCCTCCTACTCTTGAGTCTGTTAATTGCAGCAGGGCTTTTAGTCACAGCCTTCTTTTTGTTCAAAGCGCTGCGCGTAGCAGTTTTCCGCCTGCCTCCCCTGAATTCGGAAATGATTAAGTTTTTCGAAGAGAATAACGAGGCCTCCATCCATCGGGCGTTGGCTGTCAAGATGAGTGACGCAATTCAAGAAAACAGATCCGTAGTAAAGAGAAAAAGCCAAGCGCTAAAGACTGGCTACTGGTGCATAATTGCGACGGCAGCACTCCTTGCACTGTTCGGCCTGGTTTTCATCGCTGAGAAATGGAATGTGGTACGACCCTAATTGAAAGGAATCACTCGATGATAGCTAATGAGAATGAGAATACTCCGCCTTCCAGCGAGCCTCAGTCATCTGCTCCGGCAGGCTCCGACACCAGCCCGACGTCGTCAATTCCTGAAACGCCCGCCACGTCAGAGATCATAGTGGCGCCGGATTTTGATTGGGTCGAAATGGGTGAGGATCCGGCGGGCTCTATCCAGATAGATTTTGAGATCAACACGGGCCTTGAATAAGAATTGGCGTTGGCCGGCCTCCCGCTCTTGCCGCGCTGTGGTGGGTTCTTCTGCAAGCGCCGAGTAATATCAGTCAGAGGCCACCCACTTTGCCAGAACCCGAAAGCATTCCACTTGATCCGCTCGTCGTGGATTGAGCACGCGAAAATGCCCCGCTTGATCAACGAGCTCCCCAAACGGGGCGACCGTTAGTTTGCTGAACAGCCTCAAAGGGACATCTCGGACTGGAGCATAAGCGAGCGGCAACGAGTGACTTCCTAATGACCACCCTCAGCTCTTCTGATTTCAGCTTATTCTTGACTTCATACGATCCGCTCGACTTGGCGGGCGGAAGTGTCGACGTTCTTGGTTTTCAACTAGGCTACATTGCGTTGGCCGACAAGATCCTCCCCGGGTTCACGACTACCACGATTGCCCCTCGGTATGTCTCTATGCTGTGCGAGGCGCTTCGCTTGGCCCAGGACAAATACCCGGATTTGAGCGCGACACCCATCCAACTTCGGCTGCAAAGACTGGAGGTCGTTAAGAGTTACGAGCGTGCTTGGGCGTTGGCCTGCGGGCTCGCAGCCTCGCAAGATCGGATTGGCCGCGAGGCCGTCGAGGCTCTTCGCGGCATTACGTACGTACGTCGTCGACTAAGTGAGTTATCAAGTCGTGAGAAATACATCCGGACGAGTACGTTCAACCTCACCGTCAATCAGGTTCGTTATGGCGGGATCGGCGCCTACTCGGCATTCTTAGAAGACTGCCATCTAGCATCCATGAGGTCTCTCAGCCTGCGTCCTCTAGGAATCACTCTGGCAGAAGCGTTTCCCAAACCCGCAGGGACTCTCCGGGTAGATGATGAGGACCAGCCTTTATCCCTCGAAGAACTGCTGAACTGGGGACGCCAGAGTCACCTGGGGGCGTTCGTGAGGGCCGAGGCAAGGGTTATGAGGAAAGCCTTGCAAGGTGGTGAAGAGGGCACTTGGGAGGACTCTATCCGATGGACCATGCTGAGATTAATGGCAAACGATAATAGGGAGGGACTTGCTGAAATCGATCTCTTCAAGAGCATTCTGAACGGGATAAAGCGAGGCCGTTTTGAGCACCTTAATCTACCGCCAGATTGCGAGCAACAGATCTTTGCGGCGTTGGTTATCCTCCTTCCCTACGAAAGACTCTCTCAAGGCTTCCAGTTTCTCTTTGATGCCGTTCGAGCCACAGCAACCGATGAGCCCGAGGTCCCGCTAAATGTGGTGGCGGAGAAGTCCAATGTACTGGTCGCTTATGAAGGGGTTCATTCAGCGGCGAGGGACTTGGTCGCGAGCTTGAGTCGGGCTTACGAGATTCATCGAACCACGAGTGACGAGATCCAAACAGTGCTCAGGGACGGAGGGATAGGAGCTCTGTTGCCTTTGATACGGGCGACAGGTTCGGCGCGCGACATGGTGTCTTTGGTCCTCGACCGGCATCGCGACGTTCAACAAGGGAAATTCGATAAGGGACAGAGAAAGGCCGCTTGGATTCGGCGTGATACAACTGAGGGAAAAGTCCGATTGACCGCCCAACGGCATCAACTCTCTGTTTCGGACCGTTGTGCCAACTGGGAACAAGTGGCGTGGCATCCCTATCGCACCTTCGGCGCGCAGCGCTTTATTCGTCAGTGTGACATCCGATAGGACCTACGATGCGGTGAGCAAGAACACTACAGCTTCGACTCAATCACTCCTTGAGGCCGTGCGACCTGCTGAAGCGGACGGGCCGTTGGTGTCGGTAGTGCTGGCCACCTATGGCCTGTCGTTGGAGCAACCAAACTTCTTCGAGCAGGATTTTCTACCCACGCTGCTTGGCATTGGGGGCGTCCGCGACCGAGGTTATGCGGCGCCGGTCAACCTCGAACGCAAACTGGCCCAAGCCTATTGCGCGCTGATCTGCGATGCCCACGCTCTGGCTGAAGGCGCCCGCCCGAGTCTGCGGATCGACGTGGTTCCGGTAGCTCGCCCCAGACATCATGCCAAGTTGGTGCTCATTCATCGCAAACGCCTGATCCGGCTGATCGTCACCTCCGCGAATCTGACTCATGACGGCTATCGCAGCCAGAGGGAAGCTGCTGCGGTGCTCACTTTCCATCCTGAGGGGACACTCCCAGGATCGATTCTGGCTGAGGCCGTGTCAGGTTGGATTAAGGTACTGGGTGAGTCGTCAACGGAGCCAATTGGTAATGCTTTGCAGGCTGCCGTCGCAGCAGCGAGCGAATGGTCGGTGCCACGTCCTGGCCCAAAAGAGCCTGTGTTCCGTGTCGTGTTCGGGGGAGGAGAGAAACCGCTCTGGCAGGAATTGGTGGATGCATGGCCGGCGACCGAACCACTGCTGTCGTGGCAAGTATGTTCTCCATTCTGGCCAGCGGACGAAGCCAAGCAAACACCCTTTGACGTGATCGCAAAAGGCCTGCAGGATAAAGAAGTCTCGATGATAAACACTGAAATCGAACTCATTTGTTCAGCGGACGTATCAGGAGGCGGCGGTCGCCCAGTATTTCCGTTTTCATTACTGCGCGGTTTGCGTGAAAGGGGCTTCGCGGTGATGCGGGGACGGATCGTGCCGGCTCGTCTGGAAACACTTGAAGAAGAAGTTCCGGAACGCAAGACAGAGGGACACAGGGCACTGCACGCAAAGTGGATCGTGTTGAGAGGACCAACCTCGGCAGTGGGATTGCTTGGTTCAGCGAATTTTACCAACCGAGGGCTTGGAGTCGGGAAAGCGGCCAGAGCCAATATTGAGGCCGGAATTCTTTTAACCTGTGCGGTCGAGCAGTTGCCTGAGGATGCCTGGCGGCCACCCTTGGTTGAGTCCGGGAGTGTCGACTGGGCTACCTGTGCCAGCGACGAACTAGCAGTCCCGCTGACGAATCGTGACGAGCCATTGGACTGGCCCGACCAGATACGGAGTATCGACCTCGATATTCACTGGGGACACGGCCCCGATCCGGACGGGACACTGGTCATCGACTTCAATGCGGAGCGGTTTTGTGCGTCCGAGATCGTATCTGAAGAATTGCCAGACTCAGCAAGAGTTACCCTTCTGTCCCTTGATCATTATCCGTCGGAGGATGGCGGGCATGTGCTGGTCCCGATTGATTCTGGTATTGTCCGTCGTCTGCTGGTCCGGCGGGTTGTTCGCGTCTGTTGGGACCGACCGCTTCGGCAGGCGCTCTTTCCAATCAACATTCTCGAGACGGCGAAAGCCGGATTGCCAAGCATTCTCGGAGCACGGCCGGACGAACAGCAACTTCTCGCCTATTTCCGCGGCCGGATCGGTGAAGACGATCTGCTCTTGTTCCTTCAGCAGCGGGTATTAGAAGCCGCCCAAGGTATGCAATCCCAACCTACCGAGTCCCCCTCGGTCGACCTTCAGAATTACTTGATTCGAGATTTTGTCGAGAGTCTGTTTGGCCTGGAAGATAACCTTACCTCCGCGATGTTTTCTCCAAGAGCACTCGAGCAGGCATTGCTCGGGGATTTCAGTCCTGCGAGTCTTGGCGAAGAGATCTTGCAAGCGTATCTGGCTGGCCGTCGTTCGGCTACTGCCACTGCCTTTCAATTGACGGAGTTGCTGCGCGTGATCGATGGTCTAGCTGTAACTGACGCCCAACCATCTTCCAAAGCCGACCGTATTAATTTGGAGGGTATTAAGGAAAGAGCTGTGCTCCGACTCCTGTCTCTAATCGAAACTGCCGGTCGGAAAGCATCTTTTGCAGTGGCATGCCGTAACACGCATTTCACCAGCTTTGTTCGATCATCCTTGCCCAAAAGCCTTGCGGCGCGATTTCTCTCCGTCGTTGGAACTTCAGTGCCGGAGGGGGTCGACCGTGAGGGGTTGGTCACGAAGGAGGCACCGACGTCATGACGGTGCGGCTCGATCCGGTACTCGACCTTGGGCGGGATACCGAACGCATGACAAGCAAGGACAAGTGCCGACAGGAAGCGACGGTGAATCGCCTTCTACAGGCTTTGTCTGGTTCCCAACGTGATCGGTGCGAAGTTCAGCTTCTGGCGGACGAGGTTGGCCTAGGTAAGACGTTCGTCGCGCTGGCCACTGCATATAGTCTCCTTCGGGTGGTGCGATCGCAACCTGAACTCGCCGCTGGAATGGGGATGGGAAAGTGTTATCGTGCCGTCGTCGTGGTGGTTCCTTCAGGCAATCACGCGTTAGCGAGCAAATGGCACCAGGAGGTCGAGGCCCTTCGCACTCGCTGCTCGACTGATACCAAAAAGACCGACTGGTTCCATTCTAAGATCTGTGACAACGCCTACGACCTCGTAGAAGGTTTGCAGCGCGCAACCGATCTTCGCCGCGATTCTCGCAAGAATCCATGCGTCTTGATCTGCACGGCAAACGCCTTTCGTCGACGCGTTGGCGATCCGAGTGAGCGACTTCGATTTCTGGCAGCTTGTTTGTTTCGCTGGTGGGGGAACAAGCTGAGTCTGCACGAGCGTTATCGCATCGTCTCCCGTGCTGCGGACGTTCGCGGATTTTCCTCGTGGGCCCCGTATGCCCGACCTACGGGTGCGGGGTCCTATGAAGTCGACCTGTGGGATTTTCACCAACACGCACAGTACCTCTCTTCAGGCGAGCGAGCACGTTGGACCTGGCCCGTGGAGTCGGAGCGTTTGTACCAGTCGTCGCCCTTCACCTTTGGTGAGATCGCTGTTGCATTGGAAGAGCTTGAGCAGGACCAAGAAGGTCACGATCTTCTCTATTGTGCGAGGGAACGGACTCGTCAGGGGGTTTCAGAACCGGAGGGTCTACTCCCCTACTGCAAGAATGCAGCTGAGCGCCGCGGTTATGCTGAATGGTACTTTGAGGGATTCAAGAGCAGGTTGCTTTCACTCTACAAGAAACTGGCCCCCAATCTGTTACGTCAAGACCTACCCCTTGTGATCGTGGACGAGGCACACCACTGGCGTCATTCTCACCGACAAGACTGTCAGGATTTCAAGAAGTATCTGGCTCCTATTTCCCGCCGTCTCTTATTGCTCACGGCGACACCATTTCAGCTCCACCGGGATGAACTGCTGGAGGTCCTTTCGGTCGGTGATGCGATGACCCCCGCCATCGGAGAGGATCGCGTTGCTCACCTTCAGGGCCTTCGGGAGCGAATACGTCAAGCTATGGCGACTTCCGAGTTAGCCGGTCTGGCCTTCTCCCGCGAGTGGGGTGCGCTGACGGAACAGTTCGTTAGGCTGGAAGCTCGCTTTGACCCAGCCAATTATTTGCTGCCCGGTGAGAATGATCCGCGAACGATTGAGATCGCCCGGTGGTGGGACCACCTGGCAAAGAGCGCAGACAGTGGGTCGCCTGACGGACGCTCAAGAATTCCCGGACCGCTGCAGCCGTTTTTCGCTCGGGCTCTCGAGTTGCAGGCGAGTAACAAACAACTTGGAGCGGCGATGCGCCAGCTGATCATTCGCCATCGACGGGGTGTAACTCATCGCCGAGTCTGGGTCGGTCGGGAGTATCCACGCCGAATGAACACGACACGCCCTGATCAGCATCTGCTTCATCTCGCCCCTGGGGCAACCGTCCCATCGCACGCCGAATTGTCGCAGTACTTGCTGATGAAGGTTGTAGCCGAGGCTTCTCGGGGAAAACATCGCACGACGCTGGGTATGGACTTGACCGGCTGTTACTCCACGCTCTGGCGAAGCAAAGAGGGAGAAAAAGCAATCAAAGCAGCCTTGAGTGGACGCTCTAAGCGGTTACTCAGATTACTGCAGCAAGTAACAGGGTACCGATTGTCGGGTGAAAACCAGGAGGACGGGAGACACCCAAAGGTCCAACTTGTGGTTGCAGAGGTCCTTGACCGCTGGCGTCGTGGTGAAAAGTCATTGATCTTCTGTTTCCGCGTGCCTACTGCCGAAACATTGGCAAGGCTATTGAGTCGGGGCGTGAATGATGCGCTCAAGAAGTCCCGGCGATTGCTATTCGAGTCCCGCGGGACCGTGCTCAATGACCAATTAGACGAAGACAAGGCGATGCAGCAGTTTCGACGCGCGCTGACCGCACGTGATAGTAACGGAGTGTCTCTCTTTCTGGATCGAGTTCTGGTCGGCTGGTTCCAACTTCAAGGATTGCCTTTGCCGGTTCTTACGGAAGACGATCGTTACGCAATAGCCCGTCTTTACGCCCGGGCTCGGCATTTGGGAATTCCCCTCCGCCGTGGAGATCGTATTCGACCCGACCGCGTCTTTCTTAACCGAGCCGTGGAACATGTATGGGCGGGAAGGTTGCTCGCCCAACCGCAGGCTTGGTCGATTGGAGCACCGGCCTCTTCTCTATCAACCACACACCGGTTGTTGAAAATAGTGGCGGATCCCTCTTGGATAAGCTTTCGCTACGGACTTGAAGAATTGAGCCAACGTAGAGGACCAACTGACGGGGAAGATGCCGCGCCCGCGGATAGGGTGGCCCGTTCGAGCATTTCAGCCAGCTATGGATTGGAACCCATTCCTGATCCGGCGACGGAAGGGATGATCCTTGACGCCCTCCGCACGGCTCCAACGGGGGGCAGATTGTCTCTTGCGCAGACGCTGATTTCGGGGCCGAATCTGTTTGTTCCACTCGGCGAGGAAATCCTCGCTTCGCTCAACGCTGGCTCACTGAGAAGAGTTCGCGAGATGCTTCGATTAGTGTTTTCGATGACGTTTGCCGAAGGAGAGTGGAAGTGGGAGGAGCGGGCTAAGGTTCTTGACGCTGTTGTGCGTGCACTATTGCGAGAAGACATCTTGCTTCGGCTGCCGCCTAGTGTATTCAGTGAGGAAGATGAAACCTGGGCGGCGAGAATTTTGCGCGGCCTGCACGAGTCGCCCGGCAGTGGCCAACTCGAACCTCTTGCCGGACGCGTTGAGGAGTTTCTTCGGGAACTCGCAGAGATGGGACCATCGGAGCGTGAGTCCCACCTTCGTTATTCGATGAATGCAAAGGCCGAAGCGGTCGTTCTGGTCACCGGCGACACCAAAACGGACCGAGACGCAGTTTTCAATGGCTTCAACGCGCCGTTGTTGCCAGACATCTTGGTCTGTACTCAGGTCGGCCAGGAAGGCATCGACCTTCATCGGCATTGTTCGCATGTGATCCATTACGATTTAGGGTGGAATCCGGCGACACTTGAGCAAAGAACGGGCCGTGCGGATCGTATAGGGAGCAAGACTCTCCGAGAGCGCCGCTTAGCCACCGAGGATTACAAACAACAGGGGATCGAACCAAACGACGCGAACCTTCCCGGCCTTGATGTTGCTCTGCCGTATCTCGCGGGCACATACGATGAGAGGATGTTTGACCGCCTTCGTAGTCGCTCACAGACCTTTGAAATACTTACAGGCGGTGACCCGACTGCTGACCGGGAGAATGAGACTTCGTGGCTGGATCCTGACGATGTTGGAGGGTCGGATGGAGTCGATTATGTGCCATTGCCAATGAACATGCTTGACCAACTGCGGGTGAGCCTGAGTGTTCCCTAGCGAACGCAACTCCCGATCGGCGTCACCGCGACCATCCCAAGAACCCTTGACTGATAGTCCTACTATGTAGGATGCTACAGTATGCCTGAGAGGCTAGTTCACTACACGTTTGTGGAGACTCCGATCTTCAGCAAGCGACTGCTCGAGTTAGCTTCACCGGAGACACTAGAGGCATTGCAAGCGGAGTTAGTCGAAAATCCGGAGCGATGGCCTATTGTGCGAGGGCTCCATGGCGCGAGGAAAGGCAGAGTCGCCGATACGAAGTCTGGCCGAGGGAAGAGCGGGAGTTTTCGATATATCTATCTTTATCTGACGCACGCGGGACGAATCCATTTGATATTTCTGTTTGCCAAGAACGAGCAGAGCGATTTGAGCCCAGTACAGACCGAAGCATTGGGAAAGGTAATTGCCAGCATCAAGAGAGAGGCGTGACATGAGCAGAAAGAAGACTACGAGCCGACACATGACTGATGAGACGTTTACCGAACTGATGACGTCTGCTAAGCAGGCGCTCGCGTATGAGCGGGGCGAGGATTCAGGGCATCGCGTCACGCGAATTGCGGTGCCGCGT
>JANNJZ010000330.1:0-17546 GCA_031396065.1 Pyrinomonadaceae bacterium
AGCAAAACAATGAAAACCCAGAACAAAAAAGCGCTTAATTACGCGAAGTGACCGCTGGAATTAACAAGGGGGGGCCAAATCAAACCATCGAAGTGGGCCAAATCAAGTTGACAAAGCCAATTACCGTTGGGCAAAGTCTAATTCTTTAATTCGGTTTGTTAAATTATCGGTTTGCTCGAGCATGCGGGCTTGTTTGTCTAAACAAACGCCGAGTTCATACATTCGTCGAAAAGTCTTGTGAGTTGGCTGAGTGATTCTAATGAACACAATACCCACATCTTCGTGCAAGGACTCGCGTTGAGGAAACTCATAGATCTCCTTAAATGTATTCGAGGTCGGGCCTCTGAAAGCCACATTGGTCTGGTCTCTTAGAGCACCGTAGGTTTCAATAATGATCATCAAGTAGTTTCTGTGAAAGCCGAAATTCTGTCGCTGAAGATTCACTTGACGAACAGCACCACTTAAGTCTGATAGCTTATTTACTCGGTCAGTTGATTGCCCAAGTGCCTCTACCTTCACTCGCTTGCATTGAAGACCTATGGCGGTACGCGCGGAACCGGTTTGCGAAATAAGGACATCTATATCACCAGGCTTGGCTCCTCGGGGAGCGATAGGTTCCGTTACCTCAAAATGAATTGATGAATCACATGGAACCTCCAACTCGTCGAAGATTAGCTCTTTTGCGCTCGACGAAAACAGGTGCCGCACAATCGAGGACTCATTCAGAGCGGTTACCGTTTCATCTGCCGGGCTTGGATGATTAGTAAACAGAGAAAACCTACTACCAGCGGGTATAGTCGTGCCAGCGTGAAAATGAAGATCATCGACTATGATAGTGTTGAACGCTAACAGCCGCTTCGCCATGGCAATCATTCACCTGTCCATCACGAATTATTAGAGCGTTGCTTCCCTGCTCGCTCGTAAGAAAAGTAATAACTGCCACATCCCGTGTAGTTGCGCCGCTGGAAGTTGAAGTAACAGGGTCACAAACCCGGTACTGAAATGGTTCGCTAATTTTGGGGAGCTCTCCAACATGCGTCGTAGAATTCGACTGAACGTCAAGCTTGAAAGTTTCGCGTCATTGGATCTGATGGAGAGACCAAGAGCACCGTCAAACAGCGCTCCCATGCGAGCGTCGTCAGAAATCTGCTGTCCCTCCTCGGTATTGTGAGTCTCCAAGGTGGCAAGGCGCACAATCGAATCTTCTAATTGCGCGTTGATTTCTTCGTCCTTCCAGTGAGGACTTTGGCTGGTGGCCACGCGTAACGCCAACAAAGCTGCGAAGCAATCCTGGCTGCACATGGTTTCTAACGCAGAGTTTTCAATTAATTCCTTGAGTTGCGAAGAAAGCTCATCGTAAATCGGCAAGTCGCCAACCACACAGTCAATCGTGCCCCAATCCCTGACTGAGCCATTGTCTTGAAGATTCGTTAAGGCCTGAGTCACGAGCGTCCGGAGATTGTTTGAGGACAGCCCGCTGAAGTCTTCTCCAGTTGCACTATTCAGTACTTGTTCACGGTCACCGCCGAGGAAAGATCCAGTTGCGTTCGTGGTTAAGTCGCTATCCCGCAACAATGGAATGACGTTTCGTCTCTCATCTTCCCTAAAGGCGGTATCCTCAATTAAATCTTTTAGTCGTAGCTTATCAATGGCTACAGGATCATTTTCGCTTAGCGCCCCAGCAACGCCATGCGTCAAAAATATCTGACGGCTGAACCTTCGCCAGTGAAGAACGTCATTCCAAAGATCCAGTCGCCGATGCAATACTTCCGCCGCACTCTGACCACGAGTGTATTGTTGAATAACATCCGCAAACTCCCCTGGGTTAGCTTGCGCGTTATTGAAGATATGGTGCAATTGTGACGCGTGCGCCCAAATCAGGACTAATCGAAATGCGCTCGGCCATCCGCTAGTCTCCGGCCAGTAGGCAAAAGCCTCATGAACGAAGCTCAACAGTGACTCAAACAACTTGAACTGCGCACCGCCTTTTTCCCTATCGTATAAGGCGGTCACGGCCTCTTGGGCCAGCCCAAATGCTGCTTCTGTATCTGCCGATGTTCTCAGTATTAGGTCCACCAACTGAATCCGAGTGACTGGCGAAGTCCACCGACCGGCGAGCCTTCGAAAATAGTTCTCGCGCTCGTCAGCGGAGAGTGCCTTCAATTGCTGAACTATAGCCTCCGGTATCTTGATTGGAGCGCAAGCCAGTCTCTCGAGCGCAACCTCGAGTCCTTCATCATTGACCAAATCTTGGCCTGCCCTTGTCCAGATTGAACGAAAGTCGCCAGCTTCGTTGATTTGACTTGGCAACCGGTAATGACGCACCAAACCTTCAGCAGATGACGGAATCAACTCAGACCATTCGAAGTTTGGCGACCTTGTGAGGCGCGCCTGTATGTCCCGATAGTAAACCTCCGCCGATTCCCTTCTCCATCCTTGAACCCTGTCGAGTCGGGCTGTCGCACTCGTGAGGCTGCTTATCTCCTGAAGGATCGCCTCAAATGAATCCTTGTCACAATCGAACCAGTAGCGATTATCCAGGAGAGCCTTATGCACGATGTCAGGGTTGTGCGAACCCATCAGCAAGAAATGGTCCTTGAGCTGCCAAGTCGGCGGCTTGGTAAGATCGGACGCATCCAGCACGTGAATTATTGGAGCGCCATCAGCGTGATCTGGTTTTCGTCTTAGAATAAACTCAATCGATCCCTTAACATTCGACAGCGTTACTTCCGATTCACCATTCATTAGACTTTCTACGGCTGACGAAAAAGCAACACGTTCAAAGTCAACGGATCCCAATGTAATTGTGTCAATCACTTTGGTTCCGATCCAAGCCATTAACTCTTCTGATAAAGTCACTTCATTTCTGATTTCGCGCGGAAGATTTGAAAAGAGTCGGTATTTTACAAGCCTTGATAACTCCTCCTCAGTTTCATTCTGGTACTCTTGCGCCGCCGCATCCTTGATCAGCGTAGCGATCATCAAACCTGCAACTTTTGCAGTTTCCGGATTGGCCCTCAGGCGCGGCAACATTATTCGGTTCTCAAACCAGTTAATGAAGCTTGCGCAGTTTGGTTGGATCACGTCGTCTAGTGGATTGCCAATATTGATTAATATCCCGGTCGTTATCAGACCAGCCAGATCTAATCCGAGCAGATATGACGCGTCTCCACGAGCCTCCGCATTTGGCAGAAGGTGACGAATGCCAAAACTGCCTGTATACATATTCGACAAGATCCACTCAGCGCGCACTTCGCTTACACCAAGGGTTGCCGCAGTGTCGCGCCAAACTTTTACGATCGCTTCTTCAATCGCTCTCTTGGTTTCGAGGACGAAAGCGATTTCCCCCGAGGGATTAGCAGAACCTTCAGGGCGTGGCGGAATCTGCATGCAATCGGTATCACTTAAACATGCGGCTATGTATCGACGTAACGTCATTAACTCGGGCGTTTCTTGGATTTCCTTGTCGACTATAGGAGCTCTTTCCAAGTGCCATAAGATTTCTTCAGCGCTGACCGGTATGTATTTGGCGTTTCCGCGTCTCAAGTTGTGCAGGCGGCTGAAGTAGTCCTGATCTGCCAGTTCACCGCGTGTGCGAAGTGCTGCGAGCACCTCGTTGACGCCCACAATGGGGGCTGAGCCGCTCCGGCTGTAACTGTTAATGTGGCGGTCATCAATCCAGAGAATGCTTCCCTTCTCTGAGTTTTCAATCAGCAAATCAGTTACGGTTGCAGCATCTTCAAAGCGCCCACTCTCCGGCTCTTCTGCAAGCCGATCGTCTGGCACCTCCACGCAGCGATAGACTCCAGAATTAATGCCGTTTCGAACGCGCTCTGTTAATCTTCTCAGCCAGAGTTGTGACTCATCCAGGTATTGCGCCGTTCTCACCATTTGCCGCGCGTACTGCAGATAAGTAGCGTCCGCAAGCACTTCATAATGCTTTGATACAATCGCAAGCAAACCTGCTTCGGCTAGGGACTCAATAACATTTCCGTGGAAAAATAGCTTCGATCCCTCGGGTAGTGTGACGGTAGGGCCACTTGCTTCATGTGACTTTCCTAAAGACTCGCGAGCCGCTTCAGATTGCTCGATGGAAATCCAGCCAAACTCCTGAAGATTCCGCAAAATCGTGTGACAACCAATGACTCTTGAGACAAAAGGCGCCGGAACGATCAGATGCTGATCCGGAGCGGCGGGGGATATTAGGGGAAGATGATCAATTACGAAAACCCCAGTGAGTTGTGCTTCTCGGAGGACGGCGACCCATTGTCCTCCCTTCGAATGACGGAGAGCATCTAGTTCGTCTGGGCCTTCCGTCTGTTTTTCGAGGAGTTGTCCGAGTGGTTGGATCCGGCCATCGTCAACGAACGCCAAGACATCTCTAGCGAGCCTAATCTGACTTGGCTGCTGATGTTGTAGCACCCGCTGTTGTATTACCAAGGCAGATAACAATCGAGGGCTTATTCGAATGGGTTGAAAAACACGTTCTACCGCGTCAAGAACTCCGAGGTCCTCAGCAACAATTAGAGCAGAGACATCAAGGTGTAATCGCCATTCCGCGGACGTCTCAATCAGGTCTTCGAACAATGGGCGGCCGCCATGTCTTATGAAGACGTTCGATTGATGAAGCGGATTGAATTCTTTTCTCTGGTGTTCGAGTACACCATGAAGAAGATCCACGACCGTGCGATTAAGCGGATCACACATGACGTGCAGTGGAAAGACACCTTGGTCATAATCCTTTTGCAAGTCGTTTAAATGCTGTACACGCTCACGGTGCCTTTTTAGGAAGTCGTCTAGCGCGACAAGCTTGAATGATCCCTTTCCCTCCTTACTGAATTTTCGCGCTTGCGCAAATAGAGGTGCGGTCTCCCTGTCAAGGCCTAAAGAATACCCAGCTTCGATTAAACCGCTCAGTTGAACTGGATCTGTTTCGGCCTCCTGAGCCGCGCGTCGCCATAACCGTTTAGCCAACTCTACATCCTCAAACTGAACCCAGGTTGCGGCCCGAAGCAGTGCCTGAGGTGCGACATCGTTTGAGTCGATCAACGTCCTGGCCGTTATTGCCAACTCTTTCAGGTCGGCATGACGTAATTGAGCCTGCATTAAGGTAAGAACATTTTCGACGCGCCCATCCCGCCGCAATAAATCCTTTGCCTCGGCGACCGCTTGCGGCAGAGCACCCTTAGTGATTCTGCACTCCACCCTCAGCCTAGTCAGGTCACCTGGTAACACTTTGCCCGAGAAGTGACGCTCGCATTGGTTCAACAGCTTCAGGCATGCATCTACTGACTTTCTTCTCCACAACGCATTTGCAGCGAGCCGAATAGCCCTTGGACTTCTGACTGCTTGGACAAGGGCGTGAGATTGCGAGGCGACGAATTCCCAGTCATTCAGTTCAGCATGAATTGCGCACAATTCGAAGAGGTACTCGGGACCTTTTGTTCTCCGATAGCATCGCTCCAAATAACGGAAATACGGATGCCAATCACTCGAGCTTTCGCCCTTGGCACGCAAGGCTGACAGCAACATTTTGCGTCTAACGTCAGGATTCCGTTCTTGCTTCGCATGGGTAATCGCAGTATCGATTTCACCTTCGGCAAGTAGGACTTGAGAATTCCAAAAGTTCCAACCAGCGTCGCCGCCTACAGCCGAAAACTCTGACCGTGTTTCCTTTAGTAGTTTTTTTGCTTCATTAACCCGATCCGCTCTTAAGAACAGACTTATGAGGGTGCAAACACTCTCCACCCTGTCTACCGGATTCACTTGCTCATCAGTCTCGACGAACCGCAACAGAGCGGACTCTGAATCTGATAGTGGGACCTGGTAATTGCGCACATGGGCCCAGATCACAGCGCGGTAATTCGTTAGATCCTTGTCCAATAGGGATCTACAAAACTGGCTTGCTTCTTCTTGTCGATTAGGGTCGTTTGCAAGGCAGCCGAGGCGCCAAGTTTCCAATATACGTTTCCAATGCTCGCCGCGCTGGGTGTTCTCTGCCAAAAACGCAAATTCCAGTTCCGAATGCCTCAGGCGTTCCAAGCTCTTGTCGTCAGTTTTGACGATGGCCCAATCTGGAGGTTCGGGCCAAGTTATCAGTCGCCGTGGCAAAGATACTAAACAAGAGACGTAACCGATTATTGCTTTGGTAAATCGGATGAATTCCCAATTCGGAGCAGTGTCATACGCTATCCGGATCGCTGAGTCCGCGGCAGGAAGATCGCCAAGTACAAGCATTGCGAGAGCTTCCAAGCGATGAGTTTCGGCATCGCGGCCAATCCGTTTGCACTCTTTCAGTTGCTGCACGACCTCAGCCGGACGTTCCAGCTCTAAGAGAAGCGCAAGTCTGGTATTCAGTGAACCAATGGTGCCCGGCGTTCCGATGATTGATAACGCGGCCATAGCTCCATCGGTGTAGTATGAAACGAAGCTGCGTATTGCAATATCGTCACCATCGGGATCCAGCACGTTAGCTTCATCTGCTAAAGCGGTCGCTCCCGCAACATCCGAGAATATCTCAAGTTTGTATGCGGCTTGTTGCCGCAGGATTCGACCCTTTATGGGAGGATCCAAAATCTGCCATGAGGCGTCCTTCGTGAAGGCCTCCAGCTGCTCGAATGCTTCGGTCCTCCTCCCTGAACGATACAGTTCCCTCACCTCATCAACATTCTTTCCTATCTCGGACGATAACTTTTCGGCGAACAGACTAAGTTGGGAACTAAGCACAGCATCTACGAGCCCGGCAGCTCGACCCATACTCACTGAGATACTTTGAGTGACGGGTGTAGCCGGGCCGCAAATCGTCTCAACCCAATCTTGAGATTTTGTGAACCGAAGAACGATCTGCCGCTGGTCCTTAAGTTTTGTTCGGAGCGTCCGGGACGACCATGTTTCGTATTCGATCCCGAGCTCACGAAAACGTTCCGTCTGGTTAGTGATTTCCTCTTGTTGTTGAGTGGTATCCAAGGGGCTCCCAACCATCAAGATAAATTTATTGACGCTCCTCGCTCTCCAGAACTCGAGGTGCTTCAGAAACTCCTCCGACGCGGCTATGATTTGTCTCGCAGAAAACTCTTCACAACACTTACATTGGGCGACCACGACGTCCTTACCATTGCGAATCACGGCTTTCAGATCGATCCCTTTTTGGGACTGACCAGGGACGCCATAGATCTCGCATGTGGCAATGTGCGGTTCAATTTCCAACACGTCGCGACATAGCTCTTGAAACGCCATACCATCAAGTTTGTAAAATGGTGGCGGATCTGCGGGATTCATGCTCAGGTGCAGTTCAGTTCTGCTGCCGATCCGAGATGGTGTCTCGCTCATGTCTTGAGGATCTCCTCGCATCCCGCGGGGCGTGGTGTTGCTGCACGTAAATTCACTGCAGCTCTAGTTAAAACAGAAAAAGCCGGCTCAACGCCGGCTTACGTCGTAGTCATTTTGTTTCTACCGCGCCAGTGTGCGCGTTTGTTAGTCGGGCAGTTTTCTTAGTGCCGGTCCTTCGGGCTGCGGCATGCCATAACTCGCGGTAATAAAGATTTGAATATGATTACTGCGTGGAAAGCATTATTGCAGTGGCCACTAAAGGCCTAAGTTCTTTCTGTCCACGTCCATAATTATACCACAGGCTGGGGCTGGCCGCGAAAAAACTACTATACAGCGTAGTTCAAAGGAGCGTTTCGCTTCAATCACAGTTAGGCTGCCACAGTTTCATCGAGAGGCGACTACAAAGCCATTGACCACTTGATAGCAATTGCTGACCACTAACATCAACTGCAAGACGAATCGCCGATTCAGGGTCACTAACCTTTTCCTGGAAGTTATTACATCGAAAGTTGTAACCCCAAGGTCAATTACGGACGTTAGTGAGATAGTAGCTGGCTATGTTTCCATTCGAGTAGTATTCAACCGCCATAAACCAACCATTGGATGTGCGAACTCCATCCGTCCCAGTACCTGCGCTTGTGGTTGGAGAAGAAGCGAAATCTACAATACCTGTCCGTTTGTCTTCCTTCTTTGGCAACTGGGACGCTAGCTTCGTACCGAATATTGCATCGACCGTGGATATGTTGACAGGCCCAAAGGTCTGAATGACGCCTTCGTCAATCGCTTTTAGGGTCACATCCCTGCGTTCATGCTCAGATTTGGCCATATCATAAAGCCGTTTTAACTCGGCAACCGACATTGGCTCTTTGCCGTCCGTCCGTCTTGAGCCCCCTTTGTGGAGGTTCGATATAGAGTAGTTTCGAATTGCGCCATTTGCATCGTAGTCAAGATCCATATACGAACCCTGGTACGAAACACCCTCAGCCCTTCCGTCCGGTCTTGGTGGCAGCGAAGGCTGATTAGCGAACAAGATGAACGGATGTCTGATAGCTTCTTTCTCGTTTGGCATGTTCCCGGCGAAATGGGTACCAAATATTTCATCGACATGTGACACGGATGCACCGAGTCGAATTACTCCCTCGTCGACGGCTCGCAAAGAGATCGCCCTGCGCTCTTGCTCAGACTGCGCTGCTTGATAGAGCCGCTTCAGTTCCGCAATCGAAGCTTTCAGCTTTGCCTCCTCATTTGATTTTGCAGCCAGTGGGCCTTGCTCCTCCTTTATCGCTATAGACGTACAGCTGCACAGAACAAGCATAGTTGCCAAGGTAGCGTACAGCCTATTGTGCTTACTCACAAATCTCATCTCCTTCCTCGCCACGGAATACAGGTAGAACACCAAATTGTATTCGGATATCTAGGGTCCGTTAAGATGGGAGAGCTCCTGATAAAAGCCGTTTGGGGGCCTTGGCTGGTACTATGATCCATCCACGCATAGCTGCGAGTGCTGGGAAACCATACCACATAATTAAAGAGCCCGCCGGTATTAGAAATCGCATTGTTCGGGAAGCGACCAGTTCCGGCCGCGGGGGCAGGAGGACTTCCGTGCCAAGCCTCGTTCCATTTGCCCTGCTTTGCAAAAACAAAATTTCGGCAACATTTCGGGCATTTTCTCGATTTCGCGAGATTCTCCTCGAGATAGCAGAATGTGCCCGGAGCATCTTCGGGGTAAATATCGTCAGTACCCTGATAGGCGTTACACATACCGATACACCCCTGGTCAAGTAATCTCCTTATCGAGTCGCGTAATCCCCTACTCCCGCGCGGTGTCATCAACCTTTCGAGCGTTGCCCTGTCGACGTCGCGTTGGCTCTGACCATTTCGACCGAGCGGCAGAGCTTGCAAGCCGAACGGATCGGTATTATTGGTGGGTTCGTTCTCTACATAGGCATAAAGATTTAGCCCCCCGCTCAAGCCGATCGGATCTTCGTTCAGAAATCTTCCCACCGCGGGATCGTAAAAGCGGGCGCGGTAGTAAAGCAGACCTGTATCCGGATCGCGTTCGCGGCCGGTGTACGTGTAGCGCGTGCGAACGCTGCCGCCGCTATTGCCGAATGAATCGTAGCTGACCTGCTCGACAATGCTACCGGCCACGTCAGTCAGTCCAGCAGTCGAGCCGAGATGATCCGTGAGGTAGTACAAGACTCCGTTAACGGTGCTGGTTTGCCTCAGATGATGGTCAACCCCGGGCCCGTTGAGGTAAGTGCAAGCGACTGACCAATCAGCGTTGAGATCCAGCAACACCTCGGTGTCGTCATAAACGTATCTTTCATCCGCCCCCGTGCTGGTGCTGCGTTGAATTCTCCGGCCGAGTCCGTCGTATTTGTTATTGACGATGACTCCGTTGGGCAATGACACTTGCTTTAAGCGGTTCTCTTCATCCCAGGCAAAGGTTGTTGTGCCAGAACTATCGGACTTTGAGAGCAAATTGCCGTTGTTGTCATAGTTGTAGGTCGCCGTGGCCGTGCTAACGAGTTTATTGAATGACTGATAGTTGTAGTTCGCGCTCAGGTGAGAAGCCATGCGATTACCTAGACCATCATAAGCATAGCTCTCATTGGGTTGCGCACTGTTAGTCGCAGAGGTCAGGCGGTTAACTGGATCATACCCATAGGCGTGATTGCCCGAAGCAGTTGTCCAGTTCGTCACGTTGCTGGCGCCGTTGTAAGAGTACTGATTGCCGATCAGCGTGTTCGTCCCCACGGCGTGCGTCAAAGCAGTCAATCGATTTAGTCCATCGTAAGCGTAGTTTGAAATGACACCGTTCGGCGCGTTGCGCGCAGTCAACCGATTGACGGCGTCATAACTGTGCTGGAAGTTTTGGTTCGAGCTGTCGGCCAGATTCGTCAAGCGATTGACGGCGTCGTAGGTGTAGGTAGCGTAGGTTGCCCCGTTGAGTTTCAATTTCGTGCGGTTGCCTGCTGTGTCGTAATTGTAGCTAATTCCATAGTAGAAAGGATCGGAAAAGCTGCTGACGCGATAGCGGTTGTCATAGCCAATGTAGACCGAGCCATTCTCGTTCGTTGCACGGTTTAACTGGCCTGTGACCAGGTAGGCAAAGGTTGCGGTGCGCGTCGGATAAGTGATTGTGGTCAGGCGGTTGAGATTGTCATAGGCATAGTTTGTCACCGTACCGTTGTAGTCAGTGCGTTGCGTGCGATTGCCGACTGCATCGTAGACATTGCTCATGGAAACGCCGCCGCGAGTCACCTGGGTCCGACGCCCGAGGGCGTCGTAGGCAAACTCGTATTGTTGGTTAAGCGCATCAGTCACGATTGTCACGCGACCCAGCGCGTCATAGTCAAAAAGGGTAGTTTTGTTTTCCGGATCCGTCGTGCTGTCCAGCCGATTAGCACTTTCGTAGGCAAAAAAGGTTGTCCTCCCGGCCGTATCCGTCCGTTGAGTAACATTCCCCGCTGCGTCGTAAGCCACCGTTTCGAACAGACGCGTTCCTCCCGGGATGGCAGGGGGATACGTAATCTTTGTGGGACGATTGAATTCGTCGTAATCATAGTTAGCCACGCGTGACAACGGGTCCGTGATGCTCGTCAGGTTTGACATTGCATCGTAGCCATAACTTGTTGTCTGACTCGCGGCGTCCGTTTGGCTGGTCAAGCGATAAGCGCTGTCATAGACATAGTTGGTCGGATTGCCGCGCTCATCAGTCACCGTGGTGCGCCGGCCAGCCAGATCGTAAGTGAAACTCACAAAGGAAAGGTCGGGATGGGTAACCTTGTTAACTCGTCCGGCTGCGTCGTAAGCGTAAAGCGTATTGCGGCTAAGGCCATCGCGCACTTTCGTCAGCCGACTCCGCGCGTCGAAGAAGTAAAAAGTGGTGATGTTGTTCGGATCCCTTTGCTGCGTGAGATTCCCAACCGCGTCATAAGTGGAGGTTGTCACCTTGCCGCGCGCGTCGGTCATGGTTAACAACTGTCCGCGCGCGTCGTAGGTAAAAGTTGTGGTGTTATCAAGGGCGTCTTTTGTGCTCAGGCGATTCCCTTGGGAATCATAGATGGAAGTGGTAACACCGTTCAATTGATCGGTGCGCGTCAACACCTCGCTAAACTGATTGTAGGTATAGGTGACGATGCCCGTCGGGTCCGTTTCGGTTAGGGTGTTGCCGTTAGCATCGTAAGTGTATGACGTCACACGTCCCAGAGCATCTGTCTTGGAGGTGAGGTTCAACTGGCTGTCGTAGCTCCATGTTTGTACCTGAGATCCACTGCCACCTCCACAACTGCACACTCCCTCTACTTTTGTTACGACGTTCCGGCCTTTGGTCTTATCAATGGTGTATTTCGTCAAGCGTCCCAGTGCGTCAGTAACATCGGTTTGCGTATTGCTGACGTAGTTGAGTGTATAGCGTTCGACGCCACCCTGCTTTTCCGATGTCAATGCGCGGCCCTGAGAATCGTATGTGTGCGACTCGCGAACGTTGCCCAGAGCGTCGGTGATGGACGTCAGGCGGAAATTCCCGTCATAACCAAAATTAAACGCCGAGTTGTCAGCGTAGGTCGCTGAGAAAAGCTCGCTGCTGCCACCGTATGTATACGTGGCAATCGTGCCCAGGGTGTCGCTGAGGGAGACGACTCGTCCGTTCGCGTTTGTGGTTACCGTCAGCACACGCCCGAAGGTGTCGGTAACGGAGGAGAGAAAGCCGCTGGCATTGTAGGTCAAGGTAGTCGAGTTGTTATTTCGATCCGTGATAGTTAGCAATTTACCGGCAGAATTGAATTGACTGCTGCTACCATCGGCCATCGACAAAGTAAAGCCGCCTCCGCTTTGGATCAACTGCCCGTGGAAATCGCCCTCCAATGCCGCATAAGCACCCGATGAACCCACTGGTCGTCCGAAGTAAGTGGCCCGACCATCATCCTCATTCAAGCGCACCATGTTGCTGTCGTAGACAACGAGCCCCGCGTCGTATCCAGTGGACCATCCGCGACCAAATAGACCGATTTGCTGGGACTGGCTGTTGTAGGTGCGAGTGATGTCAATGGGAGAACCGAGACTCGACAAAGAAAAATCGTGCTGCTCGACGTACATGTTCCCGTTGGTGACGTTTACTGGTTCGCCCACGGAATCACAGGGCTTCTTGCCATTGTTCTCTGCGCCATCACCTGCGATCACATACAAGGTGACAGTGGTCGTGCCGCTGGCGCCCAGGAAGTCTGTTATTTGGTATTGCCAACTGTCTATGCCTGAGTAGCCTGGATTTGGCACATATAGTTTCAAATCGCCGGGTTGGTCATTAGTCAAACCAAAAACGTTACCGTGGGCCGCGGCTACAGTCAGGTAGGGTCCTAAGAAAGAGTCTCCTTCAGGATCAAAATCATTGGCGAACAAAGGCCCGATGATGGTGCCTCCGCGAACGATGTAGGCATCGGGCCCTGGAACTGGAGGATTGTTAGTAATCGTAAGCGTCACTGTTGCCGGGGCTGAACACAAACCGAATTGGTCACACACCTTGTAGGTGAAACTGTCTGACCCGGTGTAACCATGGTGCGGACTGTACAGCTTGAGGGCGTCAGGGTTTGGGTTTGCCAGTCCCGTTAGCGTCCCGTGTGAGGGCGCGGTCACAAAAGTCCAGGTGATCGGATCGCCGTCGCCATCGGAATCATTCGCCATCATTGGGCCAATGATGGTGCCTGCGTGGACTGGGTATGAGTCAGCGCCGGCAACGGGCGCCTGGTTGACGATGGTTACGGTCACCGTGGCGGGGGATGAACAAGCGTTGCTGCCATCACATGCTTTGTAAGTAAAGCTGTCGGTACCCGTGAAACTCTGACTATTGAGTGCGTAGATATAGGAGCTTCCACTCAGGCCCACCAGATGACCGTTGACCGGAAAGGTGACGATACTCACGTTCATCGGATTTCCGTCCGGGTCAGAATCGTTCGCCAGCAACGGTCCAATAGCGCCGCCGCCATGCCGCGTATAAGAGTCATCCGCTGCAACAGGCGGTGAATTAAGCGCGGCAACTGGAGTGAGAAACTCACTTCTCATATAGCCGTGTGTGGTAACGATTAAAGTGGCAAATAGAAAACTGATAACGACGATGATCATGCGGGAGGCTTTCATTTTTTTCTCCAGGAGTATTGAGAATTACAAAAACCATAAACAGTCTTTGTCAGAGAGTTGCAGACTGTTTAGAAGCGGCCGCTTGGGGAGCTAACTCAAGAAAGTACTGACCCAGCTTGATGTCCGTGCTATACCGCGCGAGATGGAGTGACAAAGCTCCGCCCCTCCTGCCCCAGACGAATGGATGCAAGAATTCTTGTATAGCGGTTAATGATCGGGATTCGCGCTAGCCAGGCCCTCAGGGCCAAGCAAAAACAACTCTGATATCAACTGATCTCAACGTTTTTCTTTTACAGAACTGGCAAACACATACTTTTGAGAAGACCGGCACGCCTTGGAAGTATGTGCCGGTCTTGGCACGCCACGCCGTCCTCTTTGCGCGGCGGTTTCGCAGCACCATTCGCTTCCGCCAATGCGAATGTGCCCACGCAAGAGATGCACTGCCACCCCACCAGCGCATCTCAAGGTATTGCACTGACGACTCACTCAGAACCGAGCAGATGACCAATCGTCTCGGCGACAGAAGAGATATCTTCCGGCTTACGAAGAAATGCATCCGCACCGGCTTGCATCACTGCTTCCTGCACCGCGGTCCCGGAAAGCACGATTACCGGGATCCCACGGCGATGGGCCAGACCTCGGGCCTGTTGCAATAACTCGATACCGTTCATGCCGGGCAAGTCGTAATCGAGAAGCAGCAGATCATAATGTGCGTCGCTCAAGATCCGCTCCAACGCCTCCCCTCCATTCGCGCAGACTTCAACCTGCCAGCCTTCGCTCTCCAGCGTCTCCTTGATCATGCCAGCCACGGCCTGGTTGTGCTCGACATGCAGAATCCTGATAGTTCTCGTTTTGTTTGCGGAGTCGGCAACGTTGCTTTGTCCGCAGGTGAAACTTCTTTTGCGCGGAAGAATTGGCGTCCTGTCCGAAAGCAGATTCTTGTGGCGGCTATTGATGATGAACTGCAAGCTTTGGTGACCAGAAAAGCCGAGCAGGCGCGCCGCCTGAGTAACTCTGCCGTCGGAGTCTTTCAATGCCAGCTTCAGAAGGTGCGCCTCATAGCGCAGCACTTCGTCCTTTACAGAGAAGTTGGCCCAATCAACGGATGTTGGATACCTGGCCGAACCTTGAACGACCGAAAGTACGGTGCAGGCACAGCTGGCCAACCGCCAGACATTAGTCATGTCCCGTGTCTTTTCGAGAAGCATCCTCGCTCGCGCCACCGTGGCGCAGAGATCGTCTTGCGAGAGATAGGGTCCCACCTCCTCGATCATAACCAGCGCTGTGTTTCCGGCGCTCTCGAGGTCGCCCGACTGCTCCGCTACGCCGATCGCCCGCTCCAGGGCTGGGCGCGCCTGCTCCGGATGTCGCAGACGCGCCAACGACATACCGAGCGTTGTTAGAGCTTCCGCCAACAACGACTGCTCATCGCCCTTTTCGAGCGTATGCACTGCCCGACGAGAAACCTTTTCTGCATCTACTAATCGGCCTTCTGACAGCAGTACGCGGGCGCGGGTTTCGTCTACTTGTGCCAGGTGGACGCCATCTTTCAGCCTAGTGAAGAGCATCTGCGCGCGGTCAAGCCGCTCGTGTGCGTCACCGAACCTGGACGCCGTCCAAAAGAGCATAGCCAGGTTGTTTTCGACGCAGGCCTGGTAACGTATATGGCCCGCTTGCTCGAAGTGATAACTAGCAGCGGCGTATTCAATCAAAGCACGGTCAATGTAGTTGTCGCGGTTTTCTACCGCACCCAAGTTCTTTAGGACAGTGGCGAACTCGTTATGAAAACTTCCCTGGAGTAAATGATTGCCAGTCTGTTGAAACAGGTGGGCGGCCTCGGTATGAATTTTCAAGGCCTCGTTGTGCCGATTGGCAGTCCTTTCAATGATCGCGCTGCGAAGCAAGGCCTTCGCCTTTAACTCGATATCGCTGTCAGTGAGGCGACTCAAGGCCTCACTTAACACGATCCTCCCCTCATCGAATGCACCTTCACGCCAGTAACAGTATGCGAGGTCGATCTGCGCTTCCGCGGCCCGGCTGTTCTTTTGCAAACCTTCGAAGATCGCAATACTCGCACTAATCAGATTCTTGGCTGTTTCCTGCGCTCCACTGATCTGCTTCGCACTCCCAATCCATCCCGTCAGAACACCAGCCCGTAACAGGACCCCTCCCCTCGTTTCTTCGTCAAGCCCGTCCACCAATGGTCGCTCGCCTACCCGCTGCCATAGCTCGCCCATAGCTTCGCGCGCCGCTTCATAATCGCCCTCATCCTCAAATTGAGAGGCAAGCCGGCAGCGAATCTGGGCTCGTTGCGTTATGGAGAGGCTCTGATCAGCTAATTGATGAATTAATTCCTTGGTGGGGCTCATGTGAGTATTTCCTCTTCCGATGCCAGAATTCTTGCATCCCCGCGTGAGTGCGGGTGTGTACCAACCCGATCGAGTGTTAAGATGGCGGTCTCAAAGTCAATTCGGACAGCCTATTCACCTTTGCTGTTCCACAGCGTCACCTAACGCTACCTTTCAGGAGAAAACCATGAAAAAACTTCAGCACCTCTGCATGGCGGCAGTGTTCACATTAATGCTCACTACCGCGACCCTTGCCGGTGACATCGCTACCGGAGGCTTCACGCCCCCACCACCTCCACCCCCCGATGGATTTTCGGCTACAACCTCGGGGGACACTCAAACCCCAGGGGTCGTCCAGAACCCGGAAGCGATCAGTGATCCAGTTACCGATATTGCACTGAATCTGCTGCAAACCATGCTGTCGGTCTTCTAAGAGTTTCCTGCATTGAATTGCTTCGTTAAGCGCCCGCAAAGTTGAGACTCCTGGCGGTCTGGTACTAGTGTGTCTGGCGATGACGCGAGAGAAACCAGCGAACTAGCGAGTAAGGGAATCGAAGCGACGTGAGAGTAAACCCGATCTTCGAGAGAATCAATAGCTTCGCAAAAAAAACTCTTAATCCGAGGTCGCTATCTAAAGGACTTGAAGGGTACTGCAATACCGCTTGCAGGGGAGCTGCCAAAAACGAGCACGGAGGAGGTCGGTAACCCAAGCCCGGGACCCTGAGAAAATAAATACCAATGGCGTCCGCCCTAACGCAAACCGTAACTTATTTGGAGGTCGTTGATCGGCGTGCTGCTGAGGGTCAGGAAGGCTGCGGATTTTTTCCAACGCGCGAAACGTACTTTGTTTTTCGAAGCGCGCCCGATCAGGTATTTCCCATCGCGATGTATTGGGAGTCGGCCTACTCGTCCGAGGTTATATTTGGAAACAACGCTGCGGTCGTTAGTTCCTCGCTTTTCTACGCCTGACGCCGGACCGCATCTCTGTACTCGGGATCTGATGAGGTAAGTCCATGCCATCATCGACAATTACATTTATCCAAACGCCCGCAATTTCAGAATACCTCAATAGAACCGGCAACGACGGTTCTCGCTGGCCCGTTTCAAAGCCACTGATGTAATGCCGCCCGTGCTCGGGAGCGAGACCTAGTCGCCGTAGCATCCCATCCTGCGATAAACCAAGCGCCGTCCGAATCTGCAAAAGCTTTTCGCCTAAACGCTCTGGCATTTCTCGCGAAGCCCTTCCCATCAGGATTGTCCTCCTGCCGAGAAAGTCTTGCGTCTAGTCCTATTCAGGACTAGAATATCGCTCAGTAATGCTGCCGCGGAGAGTAAGACGGTCCTTGACTCCCAAGCAGCACCCATCATCCGTCACGACTTCGAGCTGCCTTACACATGGCGATTTAATCAATTGTCAAAGAGTTCCCAAAAGAAGATACCAAACCACATAACCTTAGTCACCCTTATCGACTTACTTAATTAAGGTGGAGCTATGACAAATCGACAGCTATTTGACCGCATCATTGGTCGAGTCCCGACAATCAGTCGGTACATTTCGCTGGGTATTCTCGCTTGCCTAACGCTTGCTGCATCCTCGGTGAACACTTGAAAACCGGCCATACATGTACACTTCAAAACCGGCCAATGGAGAGTGGCCGGGACGAGAGGTTTTTACGCTTTCCGCAGCCTGTTGTCTACTCGATTTTGATTAGGCCTTGGGCTAATGGCTTT
>JANNJZ010000347.1:0-3413 GCA_031396065.1 Pyrinomonadaceae bacterium
CACGATTCAAGTCGCCGTATCACGCGCCCTGCGGCTCCGCCGCCTGATGTGCGGGAGGTCTCTGACCTCCCGATAGCCACGCTCTATTCTGGGGCTACGCCCCTTAACTTCGCGGCATAGCCCCAAAGAATCTAAATCTACGCTCGGGAGGTCAGAGACCTCCCGCACATCAGGCGGCGGAGCCGCAGGGCGCGTGATACGGCGACTTGAATCGTGAGGCCTCTGCTTCGAAACGGGGTTTCGTAGGATTACCCCGCAGGGGCACCATCGAAGAAATCAACGATCCCAGTCTCCAGCGAATACTCCGCGCCAACGATGAGGAGTCCCTCGTTTTGAACCAGTTGTTCGAGGAGTTCCGAACCGTGTCGCAGATGGTTGGCTGAAAAACTGATATTGGCCCGCACGGCCTGCCGCACCAGTTCTTCAGGGTTGTGCCTGAGATCGGTCGTCAGTAACGGCTCCACGGACGGTCGCACGCGATCGACGATTGAACGCAAATTTGTTGAGTGCTTATCCGTCGGCTGTTGGAGATCTTCCAGAGTTGCCAAGATGGCTCCGCACTGTGAATGGCCCAGAACCACCACCAGCCTGGTATCGAACTGTTCCGCGGCGAACTCAACGCTACCGACTTGAGAAGAAGCAACGATATTTCCGGCAACCCGAATAACAAACAGATCGCCGAGGCCCTGGTCGAAGACGATTTCTCCCGGCACGCGCGAGTCCGAACATCCGAGGATGATCGCAAACGGCTCCTGACCTGCCGTCAACTCGTTGCGGCGAGCCTCGCTCGCGAGACTGTGGTCGCTCCGGACGTCAGATACGAAGCGACGGTTCCCTTCTCGCAGCCGTTCGAGCGCTTCTGGCGCTGAGATCATCGATCCTCCATCCTCGTCCGGGTAATCATCCTGGGTCCGTCCGGTTTTATTGTCTGGTCAGGCAGGTTAGGAGCAACGCTACCCGAGCCACTGCAACACCTCTTCTTCATTAGTAGTGCGATCTCCTCCAACAATATGGATGAAATACTCTTCGAGGGAAATAGGACCCGTCTGCTGGTCTTCACCATCCACGCGGATTCCTTTTCGTAGTTCATCCAGCGAACCTGCCGCCAGAAGTTTTCCTTGCGAGATAATCGCTATGTCGGTGCAAAGCCTCTCAACGATTTCGAGTACATGGGACGTCAGGAACACGGTCAGCCCGCGTGCCGTCAAACGCGAAAGCAGATCCTTTAAGGTACGTGAGGCAATCGCGTCAACCCCTTCGAAGGGTTCATCCAGGAAGAGAATTTCAGGCCGATGAATCAAAGCGCAAGCGAGGGAAAGTTTCTTTTTCATTCCATGCGAGTATTCAACAATCAGCTTCTTCGGTTCGTCACTGAGTTCCATGAGATCCAGCAGCTCCGGCGAGCGTTCAGCGATCTCTGTCTTTCTCAACCCGTACATTCGTCCCGTAAAGGTGAGCATCTCAGCGCCTGTCAGCCTCTCAAAGAGGTTTAGGTCTTCCGGGACGACGCCTATCCGTCTTTTCACTTCCAAAGGTTCCTGCGCAATGTCTCGCCCAAGTACGCGCATTGTGCCGGTCGTTGGAGCCAGCAAACCCGTCAACATCTTGATGGTGGTAGATTTTCCGGCGCCGTTGGGTCCAAGGAAGCCGAAGAAGCTTCCGCGGCGAAGAGTAAGATTGAGGTTATCTACGGCTACGAAATCCCCGAACTGGCGCACAAGATTAATTGCTTCAACGGCCGGAAGTGTAGCCACATCGTTTGTAGTCTGTAATTCTGGCACTCATAGGTTTGTACGCGGGGATGGAGCAGGCCGTCAAGCGGTGAGTTCTCGTAAACGCAAACTGTAAGTACAGGCGTACAGAGTACAACCTTAAGGTTGCCTCTCGCGCACCACGCAAGCTAAAGCTTGTACTCTACACGCCTGTCGCGAACGCGATTCGGTCGGCGAGAACAAAACTGACTATCGAACACGCGGCCACACTCGCCAGGTTTGCTTGACCTATCGGCAGTCCGAGGCGCCCGACAAGAATGCCCATGAAGACCAGATTGCCAATTATCGAAAAGAGGCCACTCGTAAGGTTAAACTTCACTAGCCGGCGAAGTGTTTCCGTGATCGTTGCTGAGGGTCGGTCTTTCCAGGTCCAGCGCTGATGCCAGACAAAGTTATTGAGCACTGCCAACTCAACCGCGGCAGCGGTCGCCGCGAAATAACCAACTTGAGGGGCAGCGTGCGTGAGAATGAAAAGCACGGCAGTCTGTAAACCAAACCCAATGACGCCGACGAGATTAAACTTGACCCAGTGAAGCATTAAAGTGTCTTTGCAAAACTCGCTCGACGACGAAATCCAAGTTGGCCCACGATCGTGACCGAAGGTCTCGCACCCCAGCCGAACTGCTCGCCTGGAGACCCCGCCCGGGGTGGGTGCGTAGCGAAAAACAACGGAGAAGTAATTCCTCCAACACTCCCCTCGACTCCTAATTCATCAGAATCGCAGCGGTGGAACCTTCCTTGGCTTTCGGAGTCCCTGGAGGAGGCAGAGCAGGCAGCCGCTCCAATACGTACAGGGCATGAGTATTCTGAATGGACGAGACGATTAGGATCAATGCCATTCCGGCGATCGCAATCACCCCACCAATGTCGTAGAGCAGGTATCGATGTCCGAATATGCGCGCATGCGGCCGGTAGATCAGGAATACATTGCCAATAATCATGATCAGGCGCATCTCGGTAGGCCCCATTTTCCATTGCGAGATCTTGAAGATGCCCAGCGAGTACGCGGCCAGGTAAGAGTTAATTGCCAGCATCAGGAAGACGATTAACATCGCAGCGGCAACCCGTTCGGTCATATACCCGGAAAGCGCCAGCCCCAGAATCAGAAACATCGTGCCGAAGGTATCGATGATGTGGTCGACGTAAAAGCCGTAACGCGGGCGCTGCCGGTCGCGATATCGCGCGACGGTACCATCCAAACTATCGCCAAACCAGTTGAGAAAAATAAAAAGATTTACCACGTGGAGCATCAGCGGATTCTGCCGGCTCAACGCATAGCCAACACCGGCCAGGAACATCGACACCAGCCCGAGGAGCGACAAGTGGTCCGAATTCACGCAGGCAGGCATACGGTGCGCGAGTTCGCGAAGGGCCGCTCGTTCGAGCGGGGCCAGGATACTCGTCTGCTCACGCTTGGCGTCTTTAAAACTACCGTTCTTCATTTAATGCTCCGTTCCGTGGTGTTTAGTGAGCCACTGGCTACCCAGTGTGAAAACTCCCGCGTCGTCGTGTCATGAGGTCAGTACCCCTTGCGGTAGCGGGTGGGCCAACCGATTGCCAATTGTCGAGTGCCGATTGCAGATTGACCTATGACGAGAAATCAATCGAAAATCTAAAGTTGGCAATCAGCAATCGAACGGA
>JANNJZ010000365.1:0-2930 GCA_031396065.1 Pyrinomonadaceae bacterium
TAGACTCTAACCAACCGTGGTCGCGCCGGGTTGGGACCGGCTAAAGCGCCGACAGGTCAGCGCACCCCAGCAGCAGTCTTCCCGTCTCAGTCCAAATCATTGAGCGGAGAATCTACTTGATTCGCGGGCACGAGGTCATCCTGGAAGTTGACCTGGGACAGCTGTATGACGTGCCGACGTATCGGCTAAACGGAGCGGTGAAGAGAAATCGAAAGCGCTTTCCTTCTCACTTCATGTTTCAACTAAACAAGAAAGAGGCAGAGTCTTTGAGATCGCAATTTGCGATCTCAAACACAAGCCTGGGAGGTTTGAGGTCGCAATTTGCGACCTCTGGTTTCTAAGTAAATGGAGGTCACAATTTGTGATCTCCATGCTCATCATGAATGCATCCCTCGTCACGGTTCCCATCGAGCGCATTGAGAAAGCGATCTTTCTCATTCGCGATGAAAAGGCAATGCTCGACCGCGATCTCGCGTCTTTGTATGGCGTTACGACGAGCGTGCTCAAGCAGGCCGTACGTCGCAATATCGAACGGTTCCCGAGCGACTTTAGGTTCTTGCAAAATAAGACGGAGTTCGAGATTTGGAGATCACAATTTGTGATCTCCAACGCCGATCGGAAAGGGCTTCGGTATGCACCGATGGCTTTTACTGAGCAAGGCGTTGCCATGCTGTCGAGCGTATTGCGTAGCAAGCGTGCAGTTTTAGTGAATATCGAGATCATGCGCGCATTCGTCCAGCTGCGACAGATGCTGTCCTCCAACGCCGAACTCGCAAAGCAACTAAGCGAGCTGGAGCGCAAATATGATCGACAGTTCAAAGTTGTGTTTGATCGATTCGACAACTGATGACGCCAGCTGAGCAAAAGCGAAAGCAGATCGGCTTTCGAGCAAAATCAATAAGCCGCTGACAGCAGGAACACCGAGGCCAGAACTGCGATTCTGCGATCTCTGTGGCGAATGACTGAGAACAGACAGACCCTCCGCAGGCGCAGCTTTCGGCAGACTTGCAGGTGGCGCGGCCGTTTCGCTGGCCCTGAGCACTGGTTGCAGTCGTCGCCACTCCGGCATACGCATCAACTACGGGGAGACTCACCGCGCGACCGCACGAATCCGGCAAACCTTTTCCGCAGATTACGCAGATTACCCAGATTGGTGAAAACAGCAGTAAGCAGTAAGCAGCCTCATGCAGACGTCCGTTCCGCGGACTGACCGGTGAGATTTACGGGCCTGCCTTCTTCTAACTTCTTGCTCGATCGCCCTTGACTGCAAACCGCTGATCAACTAAAAGCAACTTGCATTTCATTTTTCAGATTTCCAACCGTGAACGAAGGTCCATGCAAGTCTGACTTTGGACGAGCTGAAGACCCCAGTCGTCAACTCTTCAGACCACAGCACAAGCGGTCGCCCAGATGTTCTCAGTTTTTCCATCTACTAAAACCGAGCCGTTAATTCCGGCTCAATAGGAGAAAAAATGCGTAAACTGATTTTCGTCCCCTTAACAATTCTCTTGTTCTGCTGCGCCGCCGCTACGGGCGTGCAAGCCCAGCAGCCAACTCCGACTCCCGGAGCCCTAACTTTCTATTACGACTACTCCGTCTTCCCGGGCAAGGAAGAGGAACTGAATACTCTAATCAGCACCGTCGGGGCGCCGGTCCGCGACAAGCTAATGGCGGAAGGCGTCGTAATGGCCTGGGGCGTAGAGACCCCGGTCTTGCGTTATCCCGGCGGCACGACCCATCTCATCTGGTTTTCTGTGGCAAATTGGGCGGGCGTTGAAAAAGTTCTCAACGCCATGGAAGCGAGGCTCGCGAAGCTGGCCGCAGATGAAGCCCTTGCGGCGCGGGGTAAGCCGCGACCGGCGATGACCACCGCCGAACGCAGCCGAGCGACGTTTGATGTGAGCAAGACACGCGATTGGCTGACGCGCGATCTGGTTGCCGCGTTTGGGCCAAATCCGCCCGCAGGGACCTTGCCGTTCACCCGCTATAACTTTATTAAAGTGAAACCAGGAAAAGGTGCTGACTACCGGCGCACTTGGGAAAAGTACAATAAACCGGTCTTCGACAAGCTCGTCGCTGATCGGGTGCTGTTGGCCTATGGTCTGGCACAAGAAGAAGTGAAGACTGACGGTGAATGGACTCACTTCGTTTGGACTGCGACAGCTAGCATGGCAGACGCCGACAAGATTGGACCGGCATTTGCAGCCGATCGCGCGCGGCGTTCAGAAAAAGATCGCAACGAAATAACTCAGGATTTCCTTGATGCGACCGAACCGGATAAGGCGAGGTCGATCGTCACGCGAGCCCGAATCTTCAAACTTGCGCCACAGAAATAATTGATAGATCGAGCGCCCAGCCAGGCGTTTGTTTTCAAAAGGCATCAGGGCCAGTCTGTCAAGGCTGGCCCTGATTTCTCATGTGTGACTCCTGACCCACTTTGAATCGAGTCTAGTCATACTAGTTTGTAGGGGTGGCACTCCGTGGTCGCCCCTCGGTGAGGTTACGATATCCTCCAGAAGTTGCGGCGCGTTATGAGCGGGGTGGCCACGGAGTGTCACCCCTACAATGTTTTTACACAGTCTTGGTAGCGAGTGGGTGCGTGGCCAATTTAGTTTTCGGCAACGCCAGTTTTTCGAAAATCGTGATCGTTTTTCACTTCAATGGGTGTGCGAAAGTGTGTGCACGCGGAAACGGGCGACTTGGTGTCGCCCGTTTCGTATTGATAATGTTGGTGCCCGCTAGAAGATTCGAACTTCTGACCCCTCGCGTGTGAAGCGAGTGCTCTACCACTGAGCCAAGCGGGCGATAAACTCTTAAAATCAGTTACTTACGGGGATTATTGGGACCACGCTAATGAGGTCGAAATACCGCCCTAGACTTGGCATCTTATACGATCACTGCTCGCTTGCACCAGCGGTAGGGGCAATCAA
>JANNJZ010000390.1:0-3254 GCA_031396065.1 Pyrinomonadaceae bacterium
CCTTGATAACCACGTCCAGGTGCGGCAACGGGCGCGGCGGCGGCCCTTGCAGCACGGAGCCGGTACGGGCATCAAACCAGCCGTTGTGACAGGGACATTGGATTTTGTCCGTCTCGGGTTGGTAGAAGACCGAGCACGACAGATGCGTGCACTTCTGTTCGTAGGCCCGCCAGCTTCCATCGTTGAGATGAATCAGGATGAACGGGGTCTTTGATCCGGGCACGATGAAGGGACGTGTGCCGCCGAAGGGAACGTCTGACGTGTTGCAGACCAGGACTTCGCCTTGAATGCGATGCGGCGGGAAGAGCCGGTCTTTCGCCGCGACCCAACCACTGCCCACGGCCATCCCGCCGGAGACGAGGCAAAGAAACTTGGTGAATTCACGACGCGATACGTGTTCGGCCTCGACGCGCTCGATTGGAAAATCAACTTCGGGCGCGGACTTCTGCGGGAGATTGCTGTCTGTATTCATTCGCTGTCCACCACGAGTTCCGTGGCGCCTTTGGGCATCATGATGTTGACCTTGGTTTTGACCAGTTGCTGGCCAAATCGAAACGTGTTGACCGGGGTGCTGTTTGGCCGGCTCTTGCTTATTTGTTCGCGGGTGCCGAAGAATAACGCCCCGCTGGGGCAGACGGTGGCACACATGGGTCGCTTGCCCGCACTGGTGCGGTCGTAACACATGTTGCATTTCATCATCAGGTCGATGGGCTCGACTTTCTTGGGCACGCCAAAGGGACAGGCATCAACGCAATTCGAGCAGCCGATGCAGCGTGCGGTGTTGGCGCTGTGGACGATGCCGAACTCGTCCTTCGTGATGGCGTCGGCCGGACAGACTTTCGCGCACACGGGGTCCTCGCAGTGCATGCAGACCTGGACCGAGGTTTGCGTTGTCAAGAACCTATCCACGTAATCCACATGGATCATCGAAGTCTGCCCGTTGGTTTCACACTCAGCGCAGGCCATCTCGCAGGCGTGACACCCAATGCAACGCTGCGGGTCGAAGAAGAACTCCTGGTCAGTGCGAAACGTGGTGGTGTTCATGCGCTGGCGTAGGCTTTGGTTTGTTCTGCAGATGGCGCGGAACGGCCCAACGGCTCTAGTACTTTGTAACATGTTACATTTCGTATATTGACCGCGCTCTTTCGTTGGGAAATGATGGGGCATGGCACCCCGATATCGAGTTACCCTCACCGAAGAAGAACGCCGCCGATTGGAAGCACTTACCCACGGCGGAAAGACCGCGGCCTCCAAGTTTATCCACGCCCGAGCGCTCTTGCTGTGCGATGCTGGCGAGCATGGTAGCCCTTGGAAAGTGGGCGAAGTGGCCGAAGCGCTGGGCGTCAGCACCCGCACCATTGAACACCTCAAAGCCCGATTCGTGGAGGAAGGAATCGAAGCCGCGTTGGAGCGCAAACCTTCCGCCAGACCGCGCAAACTCACCTTCGACGGCGCCTTCGATGCCCGACTGACGGCCTTGGCGTGTTCACCCGCACCCGCGGGTCGAGCGCGGTGGACTGTGCGCCTGCTGGCCGAAAAAGTCGTCGAACTGAAGATCGCCCCTAAGGTTTCCACCATGAGCGTACAACGGGCTCTAAAAAAAACGAACTTAAGCCTCACCTGAGCAAATACTGGAAAATCCCGCCCGATCACTGCGCTGCTTTTGTCGCGTGTATGGAAGATGTGCTCGCTGTTTACCACGCACCTTACGACCCACAGTTCCCGCTCATCTGCATGGACGAATCCAACAAGCAATTGGTGGGCGAAGTGCTCGCCCCCATCGCGCCGGCCCCGGGGCATGGTCAGATCATCGACCACGAGTATGTGCGTAATGGCGTGGCGGAAATCTTCCTGGAGGTCGAACCGCTGACCGGACGCCGCCACGTCGCCATCACCGAACATCGCACCCGCAAGGACTGGGCTGCTTTCATCAAAGACATGCTCGATGAGCGCTACCCGCAAGCCACGAAAGTTCGCTTGGTCATGGACAACTTAAACACTCACAGCGCGGCCTCCCTTTACGAAGCCTTCCCGCCGGAGGAGGCTCAACGATTGGCCCGCCGACTGGAAATCCACTACACGCCCAAGCATGGCAGTTGGCTCAATGTCGCCGAAATCGAATTGAGCGCGCTCAATAGCCAGTGCCTCGATCGTCGAATTCCCGATATCGACTTGATGAGAAAAGAGGTGGCGGCCTGGGAACTTGACCGAAACAACCGTGCCACCACTGTTGACTGGCGCTTCACCACCGAAGATGCCCGCATCAAATTGAAGCGCATTTATCCGAAATTATGAATGATACATGGTACTAGGGCATTCTCCCACTTTGTCGCTTCGTTAATCGCCTATATCCTGTCCAAACGCCGGTCAGATCCTTCGAGGATCTGCGGAAGGATGAATATCCAGGGAAATAGATTATCCATGCTCCGATACCATCGAATTCAGTCGCTGGTGTGCATCGGTTCAAGGTCTATTTCATCACGTCCAAGCGCCACGTCGCGCCGATACACCTAAGCCAATACCATTTATGGATAAATACATCTGCGTCCACGGGCATTTCTATCAGCCCCCGCGTGAGAACCCGTGGCTGGAATCTCTCGAAGTGCAGGATTCAGCCTGGCCTTATCACGATTGGAACGAGCGGATTACAGTTGAATGTTACGCTCCCAACGCGACCGCCCGCATCCTGAACGGCGAAGGTAAAATCGAACACATCACGAATAACTATTCCCAAATCAGCTTCAATTTCGGTCCCACGCTCCTCGCCTGGATGGAAGATAAGATGCCCGAGATTTATCAAGCCATCGTGGACGCGGATCGCCTTAGCCGCGAACGCTTTTCCGGCCATGGTTCCGCCATCGCCCAGGTGTATAACCACATGATCCTCCCTCTGGCCAACGATCGTGATCGCCACACCCAAGTCCTTTGGGGGATTCGCGATTTCGAGCATCGTTTCGGCCGCACACCCGAAGGCATGTGGCTGTCCGAAACCGCTGCCGATGCGGCGACCCTTGAGACGCTGGCCTCGCTGGGCATCAAGTTCACCATTCTTTCCCCTTTCCAGGCCAACCGGACGCGCGAACTAGGAAAACGCCACTGGCGCGACGTTAACGGGGGCCAAATTGATCCGACGCAGCCCTATCTCGTCCGTCTCTCAAAAGACCGTGCTATTACTGTTTTCTTCTATGACGCCCCGGTTTCCCAGGCGGTGGCATTCGAGAAACTCCTCGCCAGCGGTGAGCGTCTCGCTCACC
>JANNJZ010000396.1:0-22256 GCA_031396065.1 Pyrinomonadaceae bacterium
CGCCGCACCGGTGGGCGGTGCCCACCTCTAAACGAACGTGGAAAGCTCTGTCCTATGGCCTTGCGGTGCCAGGTTGCGTCCGACGATCCTGCCACGCTTTCAGATACCTCGCGGCTTTTGGATTTGTCTCATTCCACCTTGGCTCGCTCGGATTGTTCGCGATCATCAATAAGCCAAGAGCCACCATGCGATCGACCTTCGCCATGTTGTCATAATCGACCTTGTCCCAGTGGTCTCCTACCTTGTGATAATCGGGATAGTCGTAGGCGACGCTCAAGGTGTGGGCCGGCACACCCAGATCGGCGAGGGCCTGATTATCGCTGCGTCCAAAGTAACTATCGGATTTCGTAGGGTGCTTGAAAACCTTGATTCCGATTTGTTCACCGGCGGCCGTGAAAATTTCGCCCACTTCAGAGTAATCAAACCCAGTCATCGCACATGTGCCGACCTGCGGTCCTTCGCTGTCATCGGTGCGACCTACTTGCTCGAGATTCACGTTAGCCACCGTTTTCTCGATGGGAAAGATTGGGTGGCGACCGTAGTAACGTGAGCCAAGTCCGCCTCGCTCTTCACCGAACACTGTCATGAAGACGATGGAGCGCTTTGGTCGCGGTTTCAGCTTCGAGAGAGCGGCGGCGATTTCTATGACCGAGACGGTTCCGCTCCCATCATCGTTCGCCCCGTTATAGATTTTGTCGACTCCCGGCAGGTTGTGGTTCACACCCAGGTGATCATAGTGCGCGGTGACGAGTGCGTAGGTTTCGCGCAGAACCGGATCCGACCCGCGCAGTAAACCGATAACATTTCTTAGCTTGACCGGAACCTCGCTTGGCGCATCGACATTGATTGAAAGCGTGGCCCCGGTGACGCCCAAAGGAAGCACATCGAACAGGGAAGCGTTGCGAATCCCAATTATCTGAACGATGGGAAGCGAAGTTGTTGGTGAAACTTGACCCCCTTGCATAGCGCTTCCCTGTGGGCCCCGACTTTCAGGATTGATTAGGCGACCTGGGTTAAATCCGGTTCCGGCCAAGGTGGTGCGCGAAATCGAAAGAACGGCCACGGCTTTCAAAGATTGAAGTTGCGATACAAACGCGCTCTGCGCCTGCATCAGAGGCGCGCGCTGCGTGCGATCAAGGCCCTGCAAGTCCGGTAACTCAGTAAACACCGCCTTGCCTTCGATGTCGCTGGCTTTCAATTGGGCGTGCGACGCGGTATTCGCGAAATTAACCTTAACGAGTGGAGCGCTTCGGAGATTTAGCGCACCCGGAAAAGTGAAACTGACTTCCTGCGGATCCGAGGCCAGGTTGTGGGTTGGGGTTTGAATCGACAGTGAGAAGGTTTTTGGATCACGCACCGGTTGGAGCCAGGTTGCCGTCTGAAAATATCCGTCATCACCCACGGCTTCGAGGCCTGCTTTCTTAAACTGCGTCGCGATGTATTCGGAGGCGCGGTCGAGTCCGGCAGAAGGCGTACTTCTACCTTCCAGCTCGTCCGAGGCAATGAACTTCAGGTGATTACGCAGTGAGTCGGGAGAGATGCGATTGAGCACCGCGCGGATGGCAGGAGTGAGCCTGAAATCGGTGCCCGGACTCTGGCATGCCTGAGGCGATGATGCGAAGAGAAAGAGCAGCAAAACGGCGACGACCGATCGTCGCGTCGATTGATTGGTTGATCGCACAGGGTTCTCCAAGGGCTCTTCGGTGTCGTAGCTAGATGACGGATCCCAACCAGCAGTAGCGGGCTGAAATTGGGCTAAACGCGGACTGCGCCATTGCGTGGCAACACATCCGCACGAACTCGTGCAACTTCCGATTCATTCATCGCAAACCAGCAGATGTTGTTACTCACAAGGTCAAACTCCAGAACGTATGATCCAGACGGCAATGGCGCTAACTCAACGTCGAGAGCAACTGTTTCACCCGGAACAATCTTCCGTCCCTCACCCGGGGTCAGGGCTACCCATTGGTAGCTTTCGCGAAAATTTGACCCATCTGCATGGCGAACATGACAACCAAGCAGCACGCCGCCAGTAGGAGCGATTGCCGGCAGCCAGACCGATTTGCTGGTATTGGTTATAGCTGCTTTCAGTTTAATCGGATCGTCTTCGCTGAGCGTGATTGTGGCTGGCGTCAGATTAATTTTCCCGGTCAACCCCTGACGATAGCGGCTGTCTCGAGGCGAGGGTGGGCCTTTGTAGAGAAAGAAGTTGCGTTGGTTCTGCATAAACGCGCGCGTGGCCCCGGTGAATCTATCTGTGCTCCCGCCTGCACCTCGCAAAAACTCATCAAACTCTCCTACTCGGAGAAGTAACGGTTCAAGCAGAAACACCGCCAACTTTAAGTCGGTAAACCCTGCCTGTTGGGCCAGGCGCCAAATCTCTTCTATCCGGATGTCATTCTCGATTACGCCGGCGGTTCTCATTTCGTATTGAGATTGGACCGACTTTGAATGTTCAGGACCGGGCTCAGCGAAACCTGCGAAGCCGCCCGGAGCCAACACCCGGCCAAGTTCAAGCAGGACTTCGCTCGGGTTGGGTACGTGATGAAAAGCATCCAGGCAAATAACGCGATCCACGGAGGCGTTTGGCAGTTCGAACCGGTGTCCATCGAAAAGCAGGAATTCGGGCGCCGGACGGTCACCCGCAGGTGGGTTGCGCCGGTAAAGTTCGCGGCCGATTTCCAGGGCCGAGGCCGAGACGTCGCAAGCGATCACTTTACAACCGAGCTGAGTCAGCATTCGGGCTGCCCAGCAGGTGCCAGAGCCGAACTCAAGCACGGTGAGACCTGCGCATAGATCCAAACCCTGGAGCACCATCGCAAAATTGATCAGCAGCTGTGGCGTGTCTTCGAAACTACATAACGGCTTGGCAAGGTGATACGTCCAATCAGTTAGCCGCGCAAAGTAATTCTCGGCCAGCCGGCAATGCTCTTCAATCGAGCTAGCGGCCATTAGTTCCTCGACGTCGATAAGTTCGTGATTGCGTTTCACTGGTACCTCTAACAATTAATCCCAAAATCCTGCGCGGCGGTGGCGGTCATTGGCAGGCGAGTCTAGCATCCCAGCTGAGAAGCGCTTCGTCCGAATGCAGGCGTTTAGAGTACAAGCTTTAGCTTGCGTGTTTGGGCAGCGGCAACCTAAGCGCTCCACCCCACGCGGGCTGCCCGCGCGGGGACCCCGGGGCTGGACTCTAAACGCCTGCACCGCACCGACTCTTCTCCCGACAAAACCTGGATGGGTTTGCCCGCCCGCCTGAGGTTCCACCTAAAGGCACTTTGAGGCGTCAACGCGACGCTCAGTGAATTAGATGAGTCTTGCCCAGTGAATTAGATAATAGGGATACCCATCCACTTCGCCGCGATGCTCGAGGGTGCCGCCCAATTGAACTATCTCATCCAAAACTGCCTGCATGCTCGGGTCATCATTGACAATAAACTGTGGCTCAAGCCGACCCTGCACGAATCTGAACACCAACTTACGCGTGTCAGCATTGGTGGAGGTGAGCTTGTGAGTCGGCTTGTTGGCATAGTACCAAAACGTTCCGCTTATTTGGCATGCCCAAACCCAGGCCGATTCGTTAGCCAGTTCCTCCGGTATCGAGAATTGCTTCGGCGGTGTTTCCCCGGATGGTGGCTCATAATGTGACCAAACGCGTCCCATTGCGATTATTCCTGGCGCCAACGAAAGCATTAAACCAATCACCATCAAAGCGCTACGCAGCGAACCAGTCTGCCGGGTCGCCTGGTTTCCAGCGTTCTCCATCGCAAAGGCGCCGAGCGCGAGCAATAGTACAGCGCCGAACAGTGCCGGCCAGGTGTAGTAATGAACTCGGGCTTCATGCGTCAGAAAATAGACATTTGAGACGGCCAGCATCGTGACCGCAGCTCCGATTAGTCGGCTCCAACTCATCCTGCGTAGGAACGCCGCCGGCACCGGCGCTGCTTGGGCAACGGTTTCCTGGAGCCGCGACCAAAGAATCAAGCCAATGCAGCCAACTAACAGCGCGGTGATCGCCCAATTGACCGAACTGGAGCGTCCCGGGCCGTAGTAGTAGGTGATGTTGTCCATGACCCGCCCCAGCGCCGGCGGTTCAGTGTTTTCATGCGCATAGGTCGTCAGATACCAAGCCCCGGCAACGCGGCTTTGATGGATCATCAACGGAAGGATTCCACCCGCAAAAACGCCCAGGATGAAAGGAACCCACGCGCTCTTGTGCACGGCCCGAAGGCTGACCGGCCACAGCAGCAACAAAACACCGGGTAACAGGAGCACGACAGGTATGCGCGCCAGGATGGCGAATCCAAAGAACAGCCCCGCGAGTATTGTGAGCAACCAGGCCAGGTAAAACCCCTTTGCATTGTCGGCCTTGAGAGCCCATGCTCCACCCAAACAGAGACTCGATAACACTAAAGGCGCCAACAGGGAGTTCATTGAGAAGCTTGCATTGTCGAGTTGGGCCACGATTTCCAAGCCCAGAATCAGCGCCAGGACGAAGAAGCTCGCTGCAATTGGCAGGCGCTTGATAGCGGCGAGCAGCAGCATTGACAAACCGGCCAGCACAAAGATCACCACCACCATTCTGTTCAGTCCGTGCAATGCTCTACCCCTTGGAAAAAGGCTAAGCATTAAGCCCGCGCCGGGCGGATACTGCACGGCAACATGGTCGGCAGCGGGAAAATAGTGGAAGGCAAGCGGTGCCACCATCTCATCCCAGAGCGGCACCGGCAATTTTTGCGACTGCATAAACTCAACCAGCAATCTGGTATGCGGCGTCTCGAGGGTAAACGTCGGGGCCGTTCGCCTGGCGGCAGCTCCGCGAATCTCCTTGGCCATTTGCAGATAGCCGAAGGGATCACAGAAACTCGGATTCTCTTCTACTTGCCGGGCTCTGCGATCAGTCGACAGGGCTGATACGACCAGGGCAATGCCAAGAACCCCTAGCCAAGTTAGCTCGAGTAACCGTCTGGCTCGTTTCATTGTTTCTGGTTCAAAGTCCTTCGCCGGTAAAATTTCGCGCAGTATAGCCGATTTGAATGGGCGTCCTCCGTACGCGCCCCGCCTTTTTCGTCATTGATTGTGGGCTAAGCTGCGGCGGGGCCACGGAGCGCCCCCCCTAAATTATCCTTAAGACAGTTTTTGACCATCGACTTATGCTATGCGACACTGTTCTCCTTTTGATACAGGGCTACGGATCCCGAGTCGGTTTAGGTTTCATACTCGGAGCGATCTCGTTTGAATCAGATATATAGGCACTAAGAGAGGAATCTATGACGACGCACAAGAACCTGACCGTTTTGACACTGGCAATACTTCTTTCACTGCTGTGCTTTCTCGCAGGATGCGCTAATGACAGCGTCGAGACCCGCAGCGTCAGCACTCCCGCCAAGACTGGACCACCGCTATCGCCGCAAGAGGTAGAAATGTTAGAGGTGGCGGCAAAGGGGAACACCGCCCGCGTTAAGGAGCTGCTCGACAAAGGTGTCAATGTGAACATGCGCGGCAAGGATCGCAACACTCCAATCATGGAAGCCGGTTATGCTGGCCACCTTGACACGGTCAAGCTGCTCCTTGATCACGGCGCTGATCTAAGTGCCAAAAAGGACGATGGCGCATCCACCATCGCTCTATCGGGGCGCACCAAGAACGTCGTTGATTTGCTGAAGAGCGTTGTGGCACTCGTGGACGCCGCCGGCAAGGGTGATAACGAGATGGTGAAAGGGTTGATCGACAAAGGCACTCCCGTTAATGGTTTGGATGAGGGCGGGAATTCGGCTTTGGCCGCGGCTAGCTACGGGGGCAAAACCGACACCGTTAAGCTCCTGTTGGAGAAAGGCGCCAACCCAAACATTAAGAAAGCTGACGGCGAAACGGCGCTGAGCCTGGCGACGGCCCAGAAACATGCCGAGATTGTTACGTTGCTTAATGCGGCAACCGCGAAACAGTCGAAGGGGGCTGGGACGACGCCTCCAGCGGCCAAATGATTGTTTGAGAGTGCAGGCACAGGAGCTTCTGCATCCTTCGCTACGGCGGTCTGCTAAAAGGTAGTGACCTAATTTGAGGTTTTTCTCTGTGCAACCTTTGTGGGCTCTGTGTCTCGGTGGTGAATTTACTCGGCAAAACACCACCACAGAGGCACAGAGGAGGCACAGAGATGTTCCCAGCGTATCTCCTATTCTGGCCTTCGATAAAGATAGATTGAATTGCCGAATACCTTTTCGGGTTTCAGCGTGCGATATTTCTCGAAGTAGTTGCGTCGTTGCTCCTCGCTGAGTTCAACGCCATTCCCATCTTTCAAGCCTCGCGGGACGCTCGCGCCGTTTAGGAACCCGGCGCCAATTGCCACATAATTTGTACTCGCCGACTGCAAATCCGGCGGCGCAAAATCAAGAAGCTTGAGGTTGTACATCGAGGCAGTGCCCCAGCCTCCAGATAGCGAACCGACCAGGTTTGTCTCACCATGGGCCTTAAGATATTCAGCCAACTTACCGACGTCCTGGCCCCATTCAACATTTGAATCCGAGAGTAGTGCCCACGCCGGCTTATCAAAGGTGAGCGCGTTCGTGAAGGCCAGGTAATCAGGATAAGTGCGCACGCAGTCGACTACCATCCAACTCAACAGGATTGCGACCAGCCCTTGGGCGAGTTTGACTCGGCTCGATTTCAGCAGACGATCGAGAGCCGCCCCGCTCAACAAAAAAAGGAACGGGAACACCGGGGCAATATGGCGGATGCCTATGTTAATACTGCTATTCATCGCCACGCCCAGGTAAATTGCCAGCCCCACCAGCAGCCACGCCAATCTCTTGTCTCGCCCGATGATGCCGGCATACACGGCCCAACCGACGGCGCCGATGGAGAGAATCAGGAACGGCAGGGAAGTCTTCAGCGCAAAGGCGACAGGGAAGTAGTACCACCAACCAAACTGACTATGTTGGCCCAGGAGCAAAGTCTCATGGCCCATATGGTTGTGGACAAAGACCGTATAGAGCCCAAAGAGGTAGTAGGTGGGAAAGACTTTGGACAACAGTCGCAAGGAGCTGGTGATGCGTTCAGCTACCAAAGGGGTAGGCGCCGTCTCCACGATGAAATCAGACTCCGGCCCTGCCAGCGCCGGGTGTTGGAAGTAGTAAGCTGCGTTTAGCAGAATAACCACCACCGCCAACACCAGGAATGCTTGCAGTCGATCCTTGCTTCGAGTAGTTCCAAGCGGCCACGCCTTAATTGCATGGTATATGAGCGCCGTGACCAGTATCGGGATTAGGATCACCATGGAAAACTTGATCAGCAGTGCCAGGCCGGTAGCGAGTCCGAGCCATAGAGCCCGCGGAAATGTTGGTCGTCGGAAGTATGCATGCAGCGTAAAAAAGAAAAGCAGATAACTAAATGCAGCTGCTATATCGGTATGTACAATCCATCCATGGGCCAGCATGGTCGGTTCAAGACTAAACAACGAGACGGCCAGGACGGCCGCGCGGTCGCCAAATAGTTGCCGGCCGTAAACAAAGATCAGTACGCCGAGGGCCAGCGTGAGTAGGACCATTGGCGCGCGTGACCAAAACGAGATTGTCTGGAAGCGAAGCAGGTTCCGCTGCCAAAACTCAAGCGAGGCAAGCACCGTGAATCGAGCAAACTTCTGATCGGCTCCGTCGGGTTCCAGATAGACTTTGGGTTTGACAACCAGTAATGGCAGAGACGCCCACATCTTTGCCAGTGGTGGATGTTCGGGATTGAGCCGGAAGGTACCTGTGGTCAGATAGTGATAGCCGGAGGGGATATGGACTACTTCATCGTTGGTTAACGTCGCGCGCCAGGCGTTCGAGCATAGGTTTGCGGCCATTAACAGGAGCAGACAGCCACAAAGGATGTGCGCCCAATGGCGGGTGAATATCTGACGCAGGCCGATTCCCGGATTAATTCTCATTCGTTATGGTTGCCGCCTGGGGATGCCACGTAAAGCAAACTGTTAGTTTGCGTACGCTGGGGTTCCTTCAAGTTTAGTGTCAGCCGACGGTCGCAAACTAACTGTGTGCTCGAACGGTGAAGGAGTATAGACCAACGAAAGATAGTGGGTTAGTTGATTTCAGCCTGAAGGTCTATCAGACAGTAGCCGGTGGTCGTAGCGCAACGCAGACCACCGGACAGCAGTCGGAAAGAATTCCATAGCAGATCCTGCGTTCGTTTAGAGGTGGGCACCGCCCACCGGTGCGGCGCGGAGAAAACTGCGTTCGTTGAGAGGTGGGCACCGCCCACCGGCGCGGCGTTGAAAAAACGAACCGGTCAATTGATTAACTGTGATTATGTGCCTGAATGGTGTTCACCCGCGCGGCACCGGTGGGCGGTGCCCACCTCTAAACGAACGATCTTCTTAATCTGCACGTGGTCAACCACGGCGCCCCGGTTTGGGGAGATCCCCTAAACGAATGCAAGCGTTCCTTGCCGCTTATCTGTGGGTTAATGTATGCTCCGACTGAACTTCAAATAGTCGAAAGTACGCTCGTCATAAGTCTCAGCTACTCTTCTCGAACGCCCTTCCGCGGCCGATGAAATTCCCGTCATTGCTTATTCGCCGCCCACTCGCTCGCGAGTTCCTTATCTTTTTTGGCTTCGTGGCGTTGACGGCAATCATGACCTGGCCGTGGGTCTTACAGCTACGCGATGCTGTCCCGGACACCGGCGATCCATACGCGATCTCCTATTTTCTTTGGTGGGATTTCTATCAGACGTTTCACGCGCCATGGAATCTTTTCGAAGCGACCATTCTATATCCGTATCATCACACCCTTGCTTTTGGAGAGTTTGACTATGGCGTGAGTCTGTTGTTCTTCCCGTTGTTTGGGTTGGGCTTCCGGCCCGTCACCGTTTTCAGTATCGCCGCTTTTCTTAGTTTTCCATTCACCGGCTACGCGACCTTTCGCCTGGCCCGCACGTTGTCGGGGTCAACGGCGATTGCCTGGGTGGCCGGCATCGTCATCGCCTTTCTGCCATTTCGCTTTCATCACCTCGCGCACCTGCATCTGATCTTCGCGGGTTGGGTTCCCCTGCTGTTTGAAGCCCTGGTTCGTTTTGCGCGACAGCGGAGTTGGCCGCGGGCAGCCTGGTTAGGTTTCGCGTTTTTGATGAACGGGCTCACCTGCACGACCTGGCTGATTCTGACAATAATTCCTTTAAGCATTTCCGCGGTGCTGCTGTTGACCAGAAACGCCGCCTGGCGAGACCCGAAATTTTGGCTGCGTGCTGGGGCGACGATGTGTCTGGCGTCGTTGTTGTTGCTACCTTTTCTGCTGCCGCTACGAAGAGTTGCTCTCGAGCATGGTTTTACCAGGAGTCCTGCGGAGGTGAAGCAATATTCAGCGCGATTGATCCACTGGCTGGCAGCCGACGACCGAAACAAAGTGTGGCATGGTCTGGGCTCCGCCGGTAATACGACCGAGATGGTTCTTTTTCCGGGCCTGCTGGCTCCATTGCTTGCCCTGGCGGCGTTTCTGCTCCCGCCGGCTCGTGCTCGCGGCGGTTTTAGCGAAAAGGAGTCGAAGGAGCCGGTCCCGGAAGAGACGGCCCGCTCCAAACGGATCCTCCTGATCGTGCTTGATGCCACTGCAATTGTTTGCGGTGTCATAGCGCTGCTGACTTTGGGCTACGACACTTTCAAGTGGCGACTCTTTGGTCAGGTGGTGTTGAGCGCGACCGGTCCGTCGGGTCCACTTAGTTTGCTCATCATCACGGTCTTTATTCGCTGTTTGATAGCCTATCCTCGAGTGCTGCGCCGCGCGTTGAGCGGAGACCGAAACGTGTTGGCGAGTTTCACTTCAAACGAACGGTCGGAATTGTTCGGCCATGCGCTGGTCTGGATCGTGATCGGCTTCGTTGGTTCTTTCGGGCTCAATTTGTTCTTCCACAAGTTTCTCTACGACTACGTCTTTATTTTTCGTGGCATGCGCGTGGCGACGCGCTGGGGCATGATCTGCTACGTTGGACTGGCGCTGCTGGCGGGGTTGGGCGCGTATCGATTCGCCGACGTAGTCGGGCGGCATTGGCGCAGGTTCGGGCAGCGCATAGTTTATGCCATGGTTGTTCTGGGCATTCTCTTCGAACTGCATGTGGCGCCGTTACAGATGGTGCGCGGCGAGATCTATCCCGATAAACTCACCTTGGACCTCAAGTCTCGCCAAATGTCCGGAGGCATTCTCGAGTTACCGATGGGAGATCCAGTAGAGCATCTTTACATGTTGCGAGCTGCCGATCATTTGCACCCGGTGGTCAACGGAAAGTATAGCTATGTGCCACCGCTCCAGCTGAAGATCGAACAACTGACCCGCGCACGACCGATTCCGGACGAGTTGCTGGATATTATCGAGAGTATTCCAGTCTCTTATCTGACCGTGCATCAGGCGTTTCTTTCCACGGAAGAACAAGTGGCATTCAAGATATTTCTCGATCGCGCGGTAGCCGCAGGACGGCTGCGATTTATTAAGCGCTTCGATGAGGATGTGAGCAACGGCGTGCAGCAACTCAACGATCTTTTTGCGGTGACCAAGACTGAGCCGCAATAGATTGATACCGCAACGTTCGTTTAGAGGTGGGCACCGCCCACCGGTGCGACGTGGAATAGACCAAGCAAGTAAACCCAATCACCTTGTTTAGCGGATGGCACCGCCCACCGGTGCGATTGACGATTAGACGTGTGTCGCGCCGGGGGGGCGGTGCCCCCCTCTCAACGAACGAGGGAAAGGTGACATAAGTGGATCAATGGCGAGTCGCGACAAATATATCTCCGCACGATTTCCCGAACTAATATCTCCGCACGATTTCCTTTATGAGGAAGGGAACCAAGTAGACCAGGTTATACACTTCTGCCCGGATCGAACGCGCGAGGTACTCATTGACTAATCCAAGTGGCTTTCGCGTCATGCGAGGAAACCACCGCGGAACTTCTTTAAGATAATCCGCATAAGGCTGACCGAATACTTTGATTATCCTCGACTCTTCTTCTCTCACGACGATTGAGAAGACCAGAGCACACCAGATGATGGTAATAGGAATCATCCACCATACCCGGGAGACCAACGTCAAACCAACGCTCATCAAAGTGTTGCTGATATAGATTGGGTTTCGAATAAAAGCGTATGGACCCGTGCGGGTGAGATTCATCTCCATCTTGAGGCGGTAATGCAAATGCTGTTGGGCCCAGATGCGCCCGAACAGCCCGAGGAAGAAGACGAGCAGGCCGATGGTCCAGGCTAACCAGCCGTTCTCAGTTTCACCATAAGTGATGAACAACGAAAGAACCAGTGGCAGGCTGGCTAATATTCCACGCTGGTTATAGAAGAATCTAAGTTGGGGCATGCAGTTTGTCGTAAACCGCAGCTCACTCTAGTGGCTCTGTTACGCGGCGGCGAATTCTAACCTGTCGCTGAGCAACGAACAAACTCGTGCGGAGGAGGGAACTGCGTCAGTTTGGGTCAGAGTCGCCTTGCTTGCTAAGTTCACCATTCACTTGTGCTTTTATCTTCTGATAACTCACAGTGAGTTTCGAAAATTACTATGTCGCAGCCGGACGATTAGTTTCACTCTGACGCCCAGCCAGGCTGGCGACGACCGCGACCAACTCGTTCGGGCCAATCGGCTTCGGCAGATGGATCTGAAAGCCTGACCGAAGCACTCGAATCCGATCCTCTTCGCTCGCGTAAGCTGTCAATGCTGCTGCCGGAGTCTTACCGCCTCGCTCAGGGCTAAGAGCACGCACTTTGGCAATCAGGGAATAGCCGTCTTCATCGGGCATTCCAAGGTCGCTGATTAAGACGTCGAACTGTCCTTCCGTCATGGCTTCGAGGGCAGCAGCTACGGAACTCGCTGTTTTCACCTGCGCCCCGCAACCCTCCAGTACGATTTTGAGCAGCTCACACGTATCCACCGAATCGTCCACGACAAGTAGACGTAAACCACTAAGCGTCTGCGAGCCGTCCAACTCGTGCAACTGAGACTCCAGCACCTTTCCTTTCACTGTGTCGCTGACCACACCGCGCACCCCAATCAACGGCAAGCTGACATGAAATGCCGATCCAAGACCTTCACCGGCGCTGTCAACTCTCACCGTCCCGCCATGCAGTTCGACCAAATGCCTAACAATCGCTAAACCCAAGCCCAGACCTCCGAATGCGCGCGTTGTCGAGCCATCGGCTTGACGAAAGCGGTCGAACACGTACGGCAGAAACTCCGGAGCGATTCCTTTGCCGGTATCCCGGACGGTGATTTCGACATTTGAGTCCACCCGATCCAGGCTAACCATCACCCGGCCGCCTTTCGGGGTGAACTTGACGGCGTTCGAGATGAGATTCCAGGCTACCTGCTGCAGCCGATCAGGATCGCCCGAGACTTGCAGCGACCGAGAATCGAGTTGTAACTGGAAGCTTATCTCCCGCGCCTCTGCCGCCGGGCGCTGTCCCTCAACCGCGGCAATGATAATCGAGCCGAGGTCAACGGGTTGTACGATGAGACGTAACTTGCCCGTCATGATGCGCGCGTGATCGAGCAGGTCGTCAATCATTTGCACCTGCACCTTTGCATTACGCCGGATGACTTCGATGGCGCGTAAGGTGGTCGCCTCATCGAGCTTTGGATTTCCTAACATTCCGGCCCACCCGAGAATCGATGTGAGTGGCGTGCGCAGCTCATGTGAAAGGATGGCGAGGAATTCATCTTTGATCTGGCTTGCCCTGTCCGCCACCTCCGCAAGTTCATGTTGACGGGTGCCTGAGAGGAGCAACTGTGAGTTCATCTCCATCACCTGGCTTCGGAAGACAGCCATTTCTGTCGCATCAGTCACCTGGATTATGACGCCCACCGGGCATTCGTTTGCTCCGAGGATGGCCCATACCGAATATGTCCAGTAAACCGGCGTTGGGCCGTGTTCCTGCTCGCTTAAAATTTCTGGTATTCCCGTGCGATAGACACGGTTCAGAAGAGGGAGACAGCCGTTTTCTTTTCCCTCCGGCACGGCTTCGGCAAAGGGGCGCCCGATCATCTCTCCCGCTTCCTTCCCGACCAGGCGCGAGAACGCGGCGTTGAGGTGCCGCACGATGTGCGTCGTTCCCTCCACGGCGACCATTGGCTGGGGTGAAAGCTCGGAAAAGTAGCGGCATAGGCGCACCAGGTCAAAAGCATCCTCCCCCGTGACAGACCATGGTTCCTTCGGCATGTGCACTCTATTGATTACCTTCCGGTTCGTCCGCGAGGTTCTCCGGATCGTTCCATGGTCCCGGAACCCCGGTGGTAAGGCCGCGATAACCCACTAATCGCTCGCCGATCACGAGACCCTTTGAGGTTATTTCGAATTCGCGCAAGTCACTACTGTGGGTGCTTCGACGCATCTTGACGACGACCATCATCTTGCGGAGTTGGCCGTTGATCGACACGAATCGCAGGCGGAGGATGTCGTCGCTAAGGAATGAGATGGCATAGGAACTAAGGGTGAAGCCGGTAAAGACCTCCTGCACTTCAACCGTACTGAGGATGGTGACGCCAGTTCTCGTCAGCGCACCGATCATCCGGTAAAGAGATTCCCTGAAATCTGTTCGAAAGCCGGGAGCGAGGGCCATCTCAAACCCGGCCAGCGAATCGATCACCAGCCGCTTGGCGCCCATCTGTTGCACTGCATCGATAATCTCACGCACGGTCTCGTCCACGGACAGGTCGAGCGGTCGGATGTAGAGTAGTTTGAGTTTGCCCTCCTCTTGCGGCGTCTTCAGGTCGAGGCCAAAGCTGGCGGCCCGCTCCGCGTACTCCGAGGGCCGTTCCTCAAACATCGCTACGATCCCAGGCTCCCCCTGGCGGATGCCCTCAACTATGAACAAAGTACCCAACAGCGACTTCCCAGTTCCCGTTGAGCCGGCTACCAGGAGGCTGTCCCCAGCAGGAATACCGCCGCCGAACATTTTATCCAGTTCGGGGACGCCGCTCGAAAGCCGCCGACGTCCTCGCTCCTTTTCTTCGCTCCCGGTGAGTCCAAATGTGCGTGGGAAGGTTTGCAGCCCCGCATCGGTGATGCGGAAGGTGTGCAGCCCCGGCACCGAGGCTTGTCCGCGCGACTTCCTAATCTGCAACTTCCTCACGATAGAGTTTCGCTCCACCTGCTGCGACAGCCAGAAGAGTCCATCGGCGACGGTGAATAGCGGGTTATCACGGACCTCCTCCTCCGCATACTCTCCGATAAGAAATGTGGTTGCCTGCCAGCTGGTGAGATGAAGGGCCAACCGCTGAATGAACCCCTGGACTTCCAAGTCACCGGCACCGGCCTGTGCTTTGCGAACTACGGTGCGAAAAGAGTCCACCACTACGATGCCGGGATTGGTAGCCTCTACCTCCTTGACGATCTCCTCCAACACCGCGCCTAGATCTTGATCGAGCACGACCTGGCTAAGATTGATGAAGTGGACCGAGGTATCCATCCGGGCGGGGTCGAAAAAGGCAAACTGCTGCTGATATCGCAGCATCTTGATAGCCGGTTCACCCAGCACAGTAAAATAAAGCGCGGGACGCTCAGGAGTGGCATTGGCGAACATGATTTGATGCGCGAGCGTGGTCTTGCCGCCCCCAGGCGCACCCGCGATGATGTTGAAAGAAAATTCGGGTAGGCCGCCACCTAAGATCTCATCCAGACCGGGTACACCCGTCTGCAGTCTCCTGATGGTCACTTTATCGTGCACGCTCATGGTTTATCCTCAGCTCCCAAGGCTGCTTCGTCGATGGACGCATCCGGCCATTTATCGCGCAATAGTCGCATGGTCAAAGGGGTGCCAATGAAGGTCACCAGCAGTTCCAGCAAGTGAGCCACTAGCAGAGTCCCGCCAGGTTCAGCCGTGCCCGCATCCTGGCTTCGGTCAATCTCATCAAATCCCTCCAAGGAGCCGTCCTTGTCTACCGTGACGCCGGAGAGGGAAGGGACCTGCAGCTTTGCGAGTGTTAAAGCCCTGAGCAACAGAGATCGAAAGCCATGAATTCCTGCGAGCTTCACCAACCGGACCCGTAACTCCGCGATGACATGCACCGCGACATCTACCCGTCCTTCGGGCGAGTTGTCTGGCGCCGACTCCAGGACGAGTAAACGCCGCGCCAGGTCATGAATTTCTGGGGAAGCCTTTGTCATCCTCAGCGCTTCTGGAGCCTCTCTGTAAGTACTATCGGAAATTGTAATTGACCCTGCAGCCGGTTTCCTTGCGCCAAAAGACTTCATGCACCACTTGATAACGCGGCGACAATCCGAGCCAAGTCTGAATTCAAGTGGCGCACCGTCCAACACAAACGAGTTAGTGCAACTCTCCGATGCGGATTGGCAACGTTTCTATGAATCCCTGGGGCGAGGAGGTCGCATAGAAACTGGCGAGTATTGGGGGTGCTTGATTCTAACCGCACCGCTGGATGTGCGCAACATCACGAATTGCCTCACAAATAATCTACTCGAAAGTGAATCGTTGCCTCAAATAAGAAATCTACTCGAAATGAGCGAGATTAACCCCGCAGGATTGAAGCTAGAGAGCGGGGTAGAAAATGAGGCTGACGATGAAGGAACGGAGGAGGCGACGGCAGGTCGCTACCGCCAAGAGGGGAAGCATGAGAAAGGGAAATTCTGAAGAGTCAATACGATAAGGGCAACAAGAACTGTGGAAGGGAAGCCTAGATCCGAAGCTAGTTGCTAATATCGAACGTCGGGCGACAACCGCAGGTTATTTACTAAGCCAACAGTCGCCAGCAAAATTCTTATCCATTGCCGAAGTTCGCGATCTAATTAGTGCTAAGTGGGACACAACCTTCTCAAAGCATTTTGCGCAACAACAAAAGCTCCTAGGTGACCTCGCTACATTCGAAGAGTACCGGAACAATGTTACGCACGGTCGGCCGCTATCGGTTCACGGTTATACTAATTGCGTTCGTGCGGCCAAAGATCTCAAACGTCGTTTTGGCCTCTAAAACCTTTCAAGTACCGGGCTGAGCGTTGATTCATCGGCGATGAGGGACTGAGCCTGGAAATACGTGAAAATTCTAATGTGGACGCTTCGCGGAGTGGCCACGTTTTGGGCTTGTAATCGGATGGTTAACCATCCAAATCGCATCAATATCAGTCTGCCCCGCCTGGCTCGACTGCACCCGAAAAGCTTGCCTATTTGCGCGAACGGAAATACGCTAGGCTCGATCACACTCGTTTTTCGGAGGTCCGCGCGAAAGACCGCCTCACCAAAAAATGGATGAACAAACGAAAACGCTTCTAGATTTGATTGTCGCCACCTTTGCGCTCATCGCATCCATTGTAACAATCACCCAGTACCTGCCGAGACTGCCTGCCTGGAAAAGCGCGATGAAAGCGCTTTATAGGTTGAAAACGAAGTTGGAAGGTTACCGGATCCCGGCATTTACCTACAGCTTCCGCTATGAAGTTGTTCCCATCGTCTCAGTCTCCCTTTTTTTGAACATCGCCGGATGGGGAATCACGTCTCGGAATCCCAGCATACTTTATCTGGATATGACTGGAACGGCCGCAACTTCCTTCCTGCTTGGTCCTTGGTGGGGTGCGATTGTAGGCATCCTGACAAACTTTATCAGCGCCTTGGTCTACACGAAGAATGCGGATGTTGTGCTGTCGCCTTGGATGCTGGTGAACCTGGCGGGAGGAGTCTTTTGGGGTCTAATGGCTCGGAGGATTAGGTTTTGCCAATACGTTCGAAATCCCTCAAAAGAGATTCTAGCCCAAGCTAAGGCGCACTTTTGGTTTTTGATCTGGTTTGGAGTTGCTGGAGCTGCGGTGATGGGCCTAGCTGGAACCACGGTGTCGCTAGCCGTGGGAAACGATCCGCTGGTCCTGGCGCCGAGTGAAGCTTTCGGCAGCAAGATCCAAGACATACTTAAGGGGCTGGATCATAACATTCAAAAGGGCGCAGCCATCGGTGGCAGTGAAATCGTACCTAATATCTTGAGTGCGCTTCTTCGGTGGGGTGTTACTACTCTTCGGTATATCCCGGATAAAACGATAAGCGTGGCCGTAGGTCTCTTGACTGCGAAATACATGTTTCCTCTGTTTGAGGAATCGCTGCTGCCGGGCGCCGGAGGCCAGCGCGAGATTAGAGACAATTGGCTTACGCCGGCGACGGCTATTCTCGTCTATACGGCGATGCTCCCCTTGCGTGTGATCAACTTGCCGCCTCAATTGTGGCTGTGGGCTTTGCCGTTTGTCATCCTTTTCGCAGGTTGCGTTTATGAATCTTATTTAGGGTCAAATTCACGAAATGTGATGGGCGATCGTGACCAACGAGTACGTCGTTACATCGCAGCTAGACGCCAGTTGGTTCCCGACGAAGCTTTCGGTGCTATCGTTGTGGCTGTCCTCATCTCTTCCCTGATATTCATGTCCGGCTTATTCCTAGTCGGCTCAAACGACAAAGGTACCATCGGGTTCTCCTTCCTGAAGGCCATCCTGGCCTACCTCGTAGGGTTCTACTTGCTGCGAATCAGCGTTAGACAATGGGCCGCTCGCATTTTTTGGGATTCACCACAAGTGTCCAACCGGAGCAGCGAGGGTGAAGAGTCAAATCAGAGTAAAGTTCCGGCAGCACCACAAGCTGTCGGCCGTAGACTTCCGAAGTACAGTCTCGCCGTGGCGCTAATAGGCCTCTTTGTAGTTATTGGAGTTGGTATTCGGTTTTATCTTGTTAAGAGCCAGAAACCGATCACCTCAATAGCAGTAATGCCTTTTACGTACGAAACTGGCAACCCTGAGCTTAAGGCGATCGCAGATGGTACGACGCTTGAATTAATAAGCACACTAAACCAATTGCAGAATCTAACGGTCAAGCCCCGCACTTCAGTTTTTGCTTACGAAGGCGAGAAGTACAACATCAAGAAGATAGGGCAAGAACTGAACGTAGAAGCAGTCTTAGTAGGACATATCAAGTTATCCGAGAACAGTCTGACGCTATATCTGGATCTGATTGAGGTTGAGGGCGAAACAAATTTGTTGAGCGAAAAATATGACCGCCCGAGATTTGAACTCAAGACCCTGCCGACCACCATCTCAAAGGAGATAACTCAAAAGATCAGGTTAAAGCTTTCCGGTAAGGATGTGCGCTTGCTAGCTGACGCTGGTACCCAGGATAACGGAGCCTATGAATCATATTTGCAGGGGCGTTCTTATTGGAATGAGCGCACTAGCGATGGCCTCAGATTGGCGGAAAAGTTCTACAAGGAAGCAATCGTTAAAGATCCAAAATACGCCCGCGCTTATGCTGGTTTGGCTGAGACATATGTTCTCTTTACACTCTTCGGCATAGCAGAAGCTAAATGTAGTATGCCGCTCGCAAAAAAGGCGGCTGAAACGGCTTTGGAACTAGGGACTGACGACCCGCTGGCTGCGGCCGAGGGGCACGTAGCGCTGGGCGCCTACTTAGCGAATTATGCGTGGAATCAGGCTGAGGCGGAAAAGGAATTCCGCCTCGCCATACAAATCAATTCTAAATATGAAACAGCACACCACTGGCTAGGAAATATGCCCCTTCAGGCTATGGGGAGATTTGATGAGGCAATTGCCGCTGGCCGAGTCGCCGAAATACTCGATCCACGATCACGGATAATAAGTGCTGATACCGGTCAAAACCTCTTCTTCGCTCGGCTCTATCCGGAAGCAATCTCGCAATTCAAACGCGCCCTGGAGATTGACCCGGATTTTTCCTACGCCCACTACTACCTGGGTGCAACCTATCACGCGAGTGGGAAGCTTAATGAAGCAATTAACGAATATCGCACATCGTTGAAGCTGAATGAGGATCCCTACGTAAAGGCATTGCTAATCCGTTCATTGGTGAAGGCGAACCAACGCGACGAGGCGCTCAAACTGCTGGATGAAATCGAGAAGGAAAGGGAGTGTCAATATGTTCAGAGTGTTGTTTTTGCACTTGCATACGGAGCCCTTGGAGATATGGACAAAGCTTTCGAATGGTTGGAAAAGGATGTCAACGAGCGTGCAATTTACCCCGCATACTATGCGGTCGACCCAACCTACGACGATCTGAAAGATGATCCGCGGTTTGCGACATTGAAACAACGTGTCGCTTTAGCCAAGATGAAATTAACAGATTAAACTCGAGACTCTGCGATAAAAGCTCTCGGTTAAGAACTCATTGAGCCGTCGCTAAAGCTTAGCTACAATCCGCGAAAATCCTTTTTGAGGCAGAAACGCTGTCTTCCTCATAAATCGCCCCATAATGCCTTTTTGAGGCAAAGCCACGCAAGACACGACGACACGACGACGGCTTTGCCTTAATAACGCCGTCTGCCTCAAAAAGCAGATTGACCGATTCGGTTTGGGCTGTTTTTGGTCGCTGACTTGGAGGGCTTATGCTGCATAATACGCGGCATGGGCCGCTACCTCGCAAACCTAAACCCGAGCGGCTTCGGAAGAGGCGACACGTGACTATAGCCATTGGCATCTTGTGTTCGGACGGCATTATTTTGTGTGCCGACAGCCAAGAAAGCGTAGACGAATACTCAAAGATTTCTCGCCCAAAGGTATTTGAACTCAACTTACTTGACGATGGCGTAAAGGCGGTTTTGGCTGGCGCGGGAAACTCGGTTTTTATTGACGCGTTACGGAGCAAGTTAGAATCGGCGCTAGACCTCGCACCCTACCTAACATGTGACAGCTTGGCCTCAAAGGTTTCGAAAGGGGGAATATTTTGAACTTAAACTACTTAATTAATCTCGAGAACGCGTTCGGCACCCGACCAGCGACCATAGCCCACGCTGTGGAAGGTTCCAAGTCCAGCCTTCAGTCACATCGATGCTTAAGTCTTAAGAAAGATTGCCTTGACCCTATCGCTTGTTGGGGTAGAAAGAATTTCAGGTCGTTTTCGAGGGATGACTTTGTAGAACTTAGCAAGATGGTTTGCCTCTGAGCTGCGGCTCGATAGTGCATCAGCCGCTTCCACAATCCTATCTTCCACATAGGTTTCCAACGCCGCTAACGCCATCACCAAGCTGGCGCGCTTCAGAACTTCTATTTCGGGTGGTGGTGGGTGTCTGTTCAAGGCGTCAAAGTGATTTAGCAGATCGTCCGCGTCGTGAATCGCATGCTCAAATGTTTTGACGGCTCTTGATGTCATCTAAAACAGTCTAACGCGAGGATCACCGGAACAGGAGCAAGGACGGTGAGTCGAGAGCGTGGTCGCCTAGATATATTGCCGCCGAACGTTAATGATGCTTAGGCGCATTCTGAAGCGCACTAAGATGGTCTCCAAGAATGAGTCCGCTGCTGAATCAGGTTGAGTCCGCGTGGAGTCTGTGATGTGAAACCGATTCGACTCTTGACGCGCAAATTGAATACGGTGCCATCAGATTTGCTCTAACATCGCACTCGCCTCTTTAGGGCGCACGGTGAAAAGCGAAGTGCTCAACTGGCAGCGCGGGAGCGTCTACTCAGCAATAGTCAAGACCTACAACGCACATGATCAAATAACGCAAGTCCGGGAATACGCCGGACCGGAAGGCGGCGCCGGTTCCAGGACACGAGCATGACTTATGACGGTTATGGACGATTGAAAACTCATGTCCCCGAGCAAACGTAGGCACAGTCACCACCTGGGATTACAACTCTGACGACACGATTCGAAAGATTACCGACGCCCGTGGCTTGGTTTCCCACTTTAGCTATAACTTGCGCCATCTCACCACCGGCACGACCTACACACCTTCCGGAACCCAGAGATTCCGCATATCCAAAGAAATGATGCCGAGGATCTTTGCAGTTTATCGGCGCCTCCGCAGCAGGAAGGAATTAAAATCTCAGTCAAGGCGTCGTAGATACTCCGGACGTTTCCTTCGTTTATGATGCCGGGCCCTAATCGCAAAATGGCAAAAAGGCAAAGCGGGGGAGAGATTTCGTCGGCAATCACACTTGGATGACCGACGACACCGGCAGCGCCACTTATCACTAAAAACTGAATAGAAGAAATTCTGCTATTGACAGATGCAACGTCACGGATTATTGTTCCGGCGTTCTTCACCAAGGGCTGAATTCTCATAAGCCTGCGCTTCTTTGGATGAGTACCACCAAACGTCAGTCGAATTGAGAATCCAGTACCTTGTCTATTTTGGCTGCATAGGAGGATTCTATGAGCTTTAACAAACGTACAAACTGGATACTCTCGTCGTTAGGATTATTAAGTGTTGCTTTTTCGCTAATCATCATCTTCGCGACGCCAACGGTTTACGCCTCTTGTAGTGCATCGGTTCCTTGCGGTGGTCAACAAATGTCATGTAGTTGTCCGGGTGGTGGAACATGTGAGTCTGATGGCCAGTGTATAAAGTGTACTTGCCAGGGTGGCACAAACACTCCGAGAACATGCTGCATTGATCAGAATGATTGATATTTCATCCGACTCGCAAGTTGATTTAGTATCTTTCCCTACCGTTTTGAGTAGGTCGAGGTTGTGTATGTAGTGGATGAGCGTGGTTGGGTATTCTTGATGACTTTTTGACGAAGCATCATCAAGCCTTGTAACAAACGCGCTCCCCGCTCATTCGCTACTGTCGGCGCAGGGGCAGTTTGAAAGAGTTCAGTCGATCGTTGTAAAAGAACTGGAGAGTTTTCCAGTGCGCTGACGGCGCTGTAGGGAAACGACCCGCCTACGGTGTCGATTGACGATGAGCAGTGGCACGCCACCAACCGATCAAAATCATTTCTCACGGTCGGACAGCGCAACACGAATGGGCATGGTTTCCTCTCTCGCTCTAGCATGTAGCTACCGTGTTTAGATTGACCCAGACCATCTGATTAATACCACGGAACTGCACCGACGCACTCTGAGAGGGCACGCCTTATCGCTCCCAACGCAACTTTTGCAGAAAACTCCTACTTTTTCCGACACTGTACTTGTTTATACAAAATGCGAATACTAAAAGACCGGAGTCAAATCTTATTAGTCGTTGTGGGTATTATTCTGGTTGTTTCGAATATATTCTTGATCCTTAAGAACATCCAAATTCAGAAACAAGTGGAACAATCGAAACAATTCGTTACCGACGAGGGCTATAAGTTTTCTGAGTTGAGATTCAAGGGGCTGGACGGACATGACGAAACAGTAAATTTCTCAGAAAAGAAGCTTAAAACTTTATTATTGGTTTTCAGCCCTTCTTGTAATTACTGCGTGCAACAGTATCCAACCTGGACAGAATTAGTCGGGAAGATAGATTACAACCATTGGAGAGTCCTGGCAGTT
>JANNJZ010000426.1:0-14839 GCA_031396065.1 Pyrinomonadaceae bacterium
GCGGAGATGGTGCGGTCCTTCATCCTCTCGCCCGAGTATCGCTCTCGCTTCGGTCAACCTTAATTTGGAGTGCGGTAACCTGTTACCGCTTTGGTCATCGGCGACCAGTCGCCGCCGTCCTCCAACAGAAAGAAAGCGCCCCGCCATCACGGCAGGGCGCGATTAGCCCAGCGAATCTGCAGGCAAGAATGCCTGCGCTCCGATAGACAAAGGAGAATTACGTCCGTTCAGAGGTGGGCACCGCCCACCGGTGCGCCGCGGACAACACGAGTCCGATACATAATGAACGTGTGCTTATTTAGTTGGATGGTCTCATCTACGTTGCGCCGGTGGGCGCACCTCTAGACGAACGTACGCTTGAAACGAATCCCGATGTAGCGGTCAGCCAAGAGCCCTCTGGTGACTTACGAAAAACGCCTGGCTGTTAAATGCTTCCTCGCCCGCCTCACGAAGAACTTGTGCATAGGTGCCATCTGGCTGTAGTTCTCTGGCCTTGACGTTGTCACGCAGATACGCCGCCAGCAATACGTCCTTCAAATAATGCCTGAGTGAGGGATCGGTAACTGGAGCGACTACTTCGATCCGATGCTTGAGATTGCGGGCCATCCAGTCGGCGCTGCCGATATAGACTTCATCTTCTCCGCCATTGGCGAAATGGAACACCCGGCTGTGCTCAAGAAAGCGGCCTACGATATTTCGGACTTTAATGTTTTCCGAAAGGCCTGGTACTCCAGGTCGAAGCATGCAGATACCACGCACGATGAGTTCAATTTTTACTCCTGCATTGGAAGCTTCATATAGCTTCTCGATCACTTGGTTGTCAGCCAGCCGATTTAATTTGGCGACAATATGAGCAGACCTGCCCGATTGGGCGTGTAAGATTTCGCGGTCAATGAGCGCACTCATCTTCTCGCGCAGGTTCACCGGAGCCACGAGAATCTTCCGATATTCCGTTTGCCGCGAACAGCCCGTCAGATAGTTGAAGAGTTCCGTGGCGTCGGCTCCGATTTTATCGTCCGCAGTAATCATGCCTACGTCGGTGTAGAAACACGATGTAGTTGGGTTGTAGTTGCCTGAGGCAATATGAACATATCTCTTTAGCGAATCGCCCTCGCGGCGGACCACCAACGTAAGCTTACCGTGCGTCTTCAAACCCAGAATCCCGTAGACTACATGGACGCCGGCTTCATCCAACTTTTGCGCCCACTCGATATTGTGTTCCTCGTCAAACCGGGCCTTGAGTTCGATCAGAGCTGTGACTTGTTTTCCCTTCTCACAGGCTCGAATGAGAGCTGGAGGGATTGGCGAAGTTGGTCCGGTTCGATATAGGCAAATCTTTATGGCCACGACGTTGTGGTCATCTACGGCTTCGTTAATAAATTCTGTGACACTGCTGTACGAGTCAAAGGGGTGATGGAGCAGGATGTCCCCAGCTTTGGCCGCATCGAAGACCGACTCCTTACCGAGCCACTCGGGGGTTGCCGGTGCAAATTTCTCATCTTTCAGATCGGGCCGATTCAGATCAGATAGCGACGTGAAGTCTTCCAGGCCGAGAGGGCCGTCGATGACGTAAATGTCCTCAACCGACAGGTCAAGAGATTCGGTCAAATACGCGACCATGTCTTCAGGCATCCCCGAGGAGACTTCAAGGCGGACGGGCGAGCCAAATCGGCGGCGCCGCAATTCCTGTTGAATGACGCGAAGAAGATCCTCTGCTTCGTCTTGTCGAATCTCGATGTCGGCGTCCCGAGTTACGCGAAAACGATGACATGGACCTGCAATCATCCCGGGGAAGAGCGAGGCAATGTTTGCTTCAATCAAGTCTTCCACAAGAATGAATTTCGTCTCCAGCTTATGGATTGGAACTAACCGAGGCACGGCGACGGGGACCTTGATGCGCACGAAGCGTGGCACATGCTTATGTTTGGGATCGGCGGGCGACTCTCCTTCAGGTGCCTGAACCATCAACCCGAGGTTCAAACTCAGGGGAGATATGTAGGGAAACGGATGGCTCTGATCGACCGCTAGCGGAGTCAAAACCGGGAAAACCTTTTCCATGAAGTAAGTGCGAAGCGCGGCCCGCTCGTCAGGGCTGAGACTGTCGTGAGCCGCAACCTTAATGCCTTCAGTCTCAAGCGCTGGCAGTATTTCTTCACGCAATGCGCGCGTCTGTTGACTGACCATCGAAACAACCAGCTTCCTGATGGCCTTCAGTTGCTCGCCCGGAGTCATCCCATCGGCCGACAGTTCCGTCACCTGTTCTTCCAATTCCTCTTTGAGCCCAGACACTCGAATCATGAAAAACTCGTCTAGATTGGCGGCAAAGATGGAAAGAAACTTCAGTCTTTCAAGTAGCGGATTGCCTGGATCGGAGGCCTCGTCCAGCACCCGCTTATGAAACTCGAGCAGACTAAGCTCACGATTAAAGAACAGCCGACTGGCTACAGCAGCCGTCGGCTGAAGCGATGGCCGAAAAACCTCTGTAGTTCCGACGGGCTGTGTTTTAGGTTCTCTTGTTAGGGCGGTAGACATTGATTTTTGCAACTAAGCTAATGACGTAACGTTATGACCAACCAGTTCGGGAGCAACGTTTCAAGACATCACACCTGAGCAAGGAGCGTTCCAACTGAGATGTGATGCATTTGGCACAGGAGCAACAGTTCACACAACAAACTTTCAACGGAATGAACGTAAATTCGCCACGTGTCTGTATGAAATCCGTCCTTAAGGGGACGATCGGAAGCTTCGGTAGAGATCATTAACTACCCGGTCCGGGCCTTTGGGCAAAGGCAGGTCGGCGAACAGCGTCGAGTTAATAGAGATTGAACGATGGGGGGGCTTCAGGCGTAAGTAATGATGGACCCGCACAACCCAGGTGGAGGCGCTAGCATCTGTATATTGGGCCAGGGATTCGGTGGAAAAATTCACGAAATGGCCGTCTATTTTGCATGTGACTCGTTTGACACTCCGGAAAACCGTGTGATAACCTCCGGACTGACTCGGCTTCTGGCTACACAAGCTTTTGGATTTTCCAATCCAACAAAGACGAGCTTTAACCTCGCGACAATGTGAACGTGTTGTGCTACAAACTCCCAGGAAATCGATCTGGAATTTGGACAAGCTTTTGGTGAAGGAGAACTACGATTTGATGTTAACGAGCTTCCCGAAACTAATAGCTGGGTTAGCGCTATTCATGGTGCTCGTAGTGCCGGCTTCAAGTGTGTTTGGGCAGATACCCGCCGGCTCATCGGCTCGCGATATTCCTACCGCAGTGCAGCAGTCTGAGGAACAGGTTTCCAAAGTAATCAGGGCAGCTGAGATTCACTTCAATCAAGGCAAACTAAATCTCGAAGACAACAAGCGCGATCAGGCACGTGACGAGTTTGACAAGTCCGTAGACTCGATTCTGGAGTCTGGCTTGGATGTCAGAGCGAGTCAACGTTTGCAAAGTTTTTATCTGGAACTCGTTGAACGCATTTATCGTGAAGAGGTTCCTCTCAGCCGTGGGCCTGTTCAAGCGAATCAAGGCGTCACAGAACTCGTCGCTCAAAACAGTGCTCAGGAGCCCGCTCCGCAGAAGTCAGAGCCGCCCCAAATCGGATTTCGTGACCAGAAGTTTGAGCCGTCGCCTTTGGACGAGCTCAGCAAGCTTGTGCTGACCCCATCAGAAGTGAACGTTACTAATGCGGACGTCATTGCTCTTGAACAGGCAAAACAGAATGTCAACTTTGGGTTCACGATAAATCCGCTGATCCAGCAATACATCAATTATTACCAGGGCCGTGGGCGGTCAACCATGGAATCTGGGCTGCGCAAGTCTGGTCGATACATGAAGCTGGCGCGCCAGATTTTCAGCCAGGAGGGCGTGCCGGTCGATATCACTTGGTTGGGTCAGGTTGAAAGTGCTTGGCAGCCCAAGGCTATGTCATGGGCAGCTGCATCGGGATTGTGGCAGTTTATTCCGGGCACCGGTCGACAGTACGGCCTCAAACAAACAGCTTGGATTGATGAGCGCAATAGTTTCGAACAGGCCACCCGAGCGTCGGCTCGTTACTTAAAGGCCCTCGCGGCCCACTACAACGGCGATTGGGAACTGGCGATGGGTGCTTACAATACTGGTCAGGGCAACATCGACCGGGGCATATCCAGGGCAGGTACCGCAAATTTTTGGGCTATTTATCCCTACATCGCACAGGAAACACGAAACTACGTTCCCAACATCCTGGCGACAATTCTTATTGCCAAGAATCCGGAGAAGTACGGTTTCCAAGGTATTCGTCCGGATCCGCCATTGGCTTATGACATCGTGCAGGTTTCGAACGCCACCAGCTTGCAATTGGTCGCCGAGGCAACCGACAGCAGCGTTGATCAGATTCGCTCTATTAATCCGGAGCTCAGGCGCGATACAACACCGCGGGGCGAGGCATATAACGTTCGCGTTCCAGGTGGAAAAGGAAAACAGTTTCTAGCCATAATGAAGAGAATTCCAGCGGAACGCCGGGATTCGGCTCGGGTGATTTCCGTAGCGCCGGGCGAAGATCTTCAGCAGGTGGCCAACCGCACCGGTGTCAATCTTGCTCAACTGCAGGCAATGAACAGTGGCGTGGACTTGAACACAACCTCAAAGCTGATTGCGCCAAACAGCAGTATCAAACTAGCGAGTTGGAGTCGTGCCAAGCCGGGGACGACTGCATCAAGCAATGCAGTGTTGACCAAAGTTCGCGCCCGCAAGGGAGATACAATTTCCCGGATCGCGGCTGCTCGAAATCTGGATGCCAACGAAGTTGCTCGTCTGAATGGTGTAACGGCCGATGTCGAACTTCGGGCCGGCCAGGAAGTTAAACTGCCCGCTACGGCAGCCGCCGCACCGTCGCGCCGCAGGTAGTTAGTTTTGACAGCACAACGCGTAAGCCTCGTTGTAACCCTGCAATGAGGAGCTCTTTGAGCGCGCTTTCGAAACTTTCGCAAGCGCGCTCGATTCGTTTTCACCCTCATAACCGCTTCCGATTCTGATTGCTCTTCACCTTCGTATCAGAAGGGAGCTGCTCCATGCTCTTTCGTACTCTGTCGGCCGCCGTTTACGGCATCGATGCCGATCTCGTTGACATTGAAGTTGATCTGACGCCCATCCGGGGCGAAGCAGATTCTTCCGCACCGGTGACTATAGTGGGGTTGCCCGATGCTGCCGTGCGCGAGTCGCGCGAACGCATTCGCGCTGCTATCAGCAACTGTAGTTTCTTTTTTCCGATCCAAAAAATCACAATCAACCTGGCACCCGCCGATGTGAGAAAGGAAGGCGCCAGTTTTGACCTTCCGATTGCCCTGGGCATCCTCGGAGCAAACGGCGATCTGGCGGAGCGGAACAGCTTGATACACACTCTCTGTGTTGGCGAGTTGTCACTCGACGGACGTGTGCGTCCTATCAAAGGCGCCTTGCCAATAGCGATCCTGGCGCGCGAGGCGCAAATCAAGCACGTTCTTCTTCCTGATGAGAATGCCAAAGAGGCTGCAGTGGTTTCCGGAGTGAATGTTTACCCGGTTAGCGATTTACGAGGTGCCGTGGAATTAATTGCGGCCCTTCGTTCACCGAATCCGCCGCAACCTTTACAAATCGATCCGTCGGAAATTCTGGTGCGCTCGGATCATTACAGCGTGGACTTTCGCGAAGTCCGCGGTCAGCTTTCGGTGAAGCGGGCCCTCGAAGTGGCCAGCGCTGGGTCGCATAATATTCTGCTAATCGGTCCACCCGGATCAGGAAAAACCATGTTGGCAAAGCGGTTGCCGACCATCCTACCCTCATTGGAGTTTGAAGCGGCCCTGGAGTTAACCAAGATTCACTCGGTAGCGGGACTAACCGGTCGTTCCGGTCTGGTTACTGAACGACCATTTCGCTCCCCTCATCACACTATCAGCGACGCGGGCTTGATAGGCGGGGGCGCAGTGCCGCGGCCCGGCGAGGTTTCGCTGGCACATCAGGGGGTCTTGTTTCTCGATGAACTGCCTGAGTTTGACCGCAGCGTTCTGGAAGTGTTGCGTCAGCCGCTTGAAGATCAAAAGGTGACCATTAGCCGCGCCGCAATGTCGCTGACTTTTCCCGCGTCGTTTATGCTGGCGGCTGCAATGAATCCCTGTCCCTGTGGATTCTGGAATGATCCTACGCGTGAGTGTCGGTGCACGCCTTTGCAAATTCAGCGCTACGTCGGCCGGATTTCGGGTCCGCTGCTAGATCGGATCGACATTCACATCGATGTGCCAGCAGTGAAGTTTAGGGACCTAACTGGCGAGACGCCACCTGAAACAGATGACTCTGCAGCCATCCGGGGGCGGGTTATCGCTGCGAGAGAACGACAGCGTACGCGGTTAACCGACGACAAGATATTTTCGAATGCTGAAATGACCCCGCGGATGATTCGTCGTCATTGCCGGATTGATTCCGATAGCGAGCAGATGCTCGAGCGGGCGATGACCCGGCTTGGCTTGTCAGCACGCGCTTATGACCGTATCCTGAAAGTAAGTCGCACAATTGCAGATCTGGAGGGTTCCGATGAAATCCGCTCCGCGCACGTCGCCGAAGCGGTTGGTTACCGCTCACTGGATCGCACCTATTGGACCTGAAGGCTTAAGGTCGCGCAACACTTGAAGCGGCTGGGGAAATTCAATATCTTTTGGGTCGGGCAAGGCAACGACGCGCTCAAAGCCCCGCATCACACCCGCGACGAGGGCAACCACTTTTATCTCGCATATTTCCTCGGGAAATGATGATAATGAGGTTGCAATCCTTTGAAAACGGCGGACGCGTGATAACCGTGGCGAACAGGCGCAAAAAGATGGCTTAGTCTGGTGTCTCCCCGGCCCCAATACGAACACGTGACCGCAGCCGAAACCGAAACGAAGCAGGAGACGGATTATGAGCTGGCTCAAAAGTCTGCTCAAGGCGACATGGCAGCCTTCGAGCAACTTTACCAGCGACACAATCGTCGGGTTTACTCGCTCTGTTTGCGAATGACCAGCAACGTTTCGGAGGCTGAAGACCTTGCACAAGAGGTCTTTATTCAGCTCTTTCGAAAAATTGGAAGCTTTCGTGGTGAATCTGCCTTTACCACCTGGCTGCACCGTTTAACCGTCAATCAGGTCTTGATGCACTTCCGCAAACGCGGGGTCAAGATGGAACAAACAACTGATGACGGCGAGACACCGATACAGATAGTAAAAGGCACGGAGAACCCGAATGCGATGCCGGTCGTGGATCGCATCGCGCTCGATAAAGCAATTGGTCAACTGCCTCCCGGCTACCGCACGGTCTTTACCCTTCACGATATTGAGGGACACGAACATGAAGAGATAGCCAGGATGCTGGGCTGCTCAGTTGGAACTTCGAAATCGCAACTGCACAAGGCCCGAATGAAATTGCGCGGATTACTTAGGCAACAGAAGATGAACGACTAGCCTCCAACTCCCGGGTTTCGATATCTTGAGACCCAAAGTGCGAAAGCGGTTTCTGAGAAGCATTACAATAGTTTTAGCGCAGTCTCCCCTTGATTGCTTGAAAACCAAAAGTGCCACGCTGGAATCGGTTGGAATTTTCGGCGATACGTCGGCGTGACCTGTCAGAGGTTGTAAGACAATGAACTGCGAGAAGTGTCAGGATCTAATTAGTGATTTTCTTGATGGCTCCCTGAGCCGAGAGGATCAATCAACGCTTAGTTCTCATTTGGAAGAGTGCCTTGGTTGTGCGGGCGTGCGCCAGGACCTTGAATCTTTGGTGGGCTTTTGCCAGACCCAGCGCGGGCAATATAGTGCACCTCCAAACGAACAAGCGCTTTGGCTGCGCGTCCGAAATGTAATTGAATCGGAGGCGCGGCCGGGGACAACCGCAACAGTCCGGTCGGGTGGAAACTTTTGGACCAACTGGGTAAGCCGCAGTTGGGAGCTTTCTTTTCCACAACTCGCGGCCTCTGCGGCGGTGATCGTCCTGGTAGTCTCGCTCTCGACGGCTGTAGGTTTGCGTCGCTGGCAAAGTGGCGCTATAGCGTCTGGGCCTGCACCCGGGGACGTCCGCAACCGTGGGTCACAGCAACAGCAAATGATTGCCTATTGGAACCAACGCGTCGAATTCAACAAGACCCGCTGGAATCCGCAGATGAGGGAAACCTTCGATCGCAACTTAAAAGTGATTGATGAAGCGGTGAACGAGTCGTTTGAGGCGCTCAGCCGGAATCCCCACGATGAGGTTTCCGAAGAGATGCTGAATGTTGCGCTCAACGAAAAGCTTTCGCTATTAAAATCGTTTGCCGAGCTTTAGGTTTCAGAGAGGGAACTGACGTTCGTCGAATTCTGTTAGTGAGTATCATAGGACTTAATTGTTATTTAGCCCCAAGCCGATGAAAATGCGAATGTTGCTCGCTCGATTTGAAATCCCCCGGACCCATCTTCACTTGAAGCTGGTACTTTTCTCGACCGTTCTGGTTTTTGGGTCGCTCGCCGCGAGCAATGCCAATGGCCAGCAGAAACTATCGAAACGATACCCGGTTGCCAAAAACGTTCGTATCGAACTGAAGAATATCTCGGGCACCATCACGGTCGAGGCCTGGGACCGCGACGAAGTGAAGCTGACTGCAGTGCTCGACTCTCCGAAGGCTAACCTCTCGCCGAGGCAGACCGGTAGCGAAGTGTTCATAGTCGACGTCATGGCTGATAATCGTGGCCGCGATGTTGGTGATGTGAATTTCAAGTTGCAGGTGCCTGTTAATTCCTCGGTTGATTTGCAAACCATGCGTGGCCAGATTCACGTTAACAACATCCGTGGCGACCATGTAAGGGCGCATGTATCTTCAGAGGGTGACATTGAACTTGTCGGGATTGGCGCGAGGACGGTGTATGCTCAAAACAACATTGGAGACATTTTCTTCGACGGAGAAATCTCGAAAGCCGGCTCTTATAAGTTCCAATCCAGCAAAGGCAATATAACCATACTCATTCCCGCCGACTCAGCGTTTAATCTTGAAGCTACCGCGTCCAACAAGAAAATCGCACTTGGCCAGTTTTGGAACAATGGGATCAAGAGTTTTGGCGAAGGACGCAAAATGGTTGGACATGTCGGCGACGGCACTGCTCAAATGTCAGTCATTAATTTCCAGGGAAGCATTACCTTTCGGCGGCGTTAGTAATGGACCTTTCAGCAGTTTCTATGCGGGCGCCTCAGTCGTGTGATTGAGGCGTCCGCATTCGTTTATATCGGCGGACCAGACTACAATCCTCTTTCCAAACCTGAGCTCGCACGGATTACCAGGTTTATTCGGAATCTAATCGCAGGACACTTATGAAACTCTTGCCGGCTCGCGCACCGCTTCTGACTATTCTGCTTCTCTGTTTTACCTTCCTAGTTCCGAACACCGCGCTCTCGCAACAGAAAAAGACTCTAGATCCAAACAGACCTCTCCAGCTGATGCGGACGACGCCCCGGCGCGAAGTGCGGCGGTTTGCTTATGGTGGCACCTTGACGGTCGTAGGTGCGCCAGCTGGCTCAATTACAATTGAAGCGTGGTCGCGCAGCGAAGTGGAGATTACTGCTGAGATCCAACTCAAAGCCGACAGCGAAGCCGACCTGGATTTGCTCGCAATGGTTAATGGATTCCTCGTCGATGACGATTCGAATCACATCAGGGTGCTGAGTACAGGTACACACGACAAAGCTTACATGCGCAACGCGAAAAAATTTCCGAAAGCGCTTTTGGGATTGCCATGGAAGATAGACTATCGAATTCGGGTTCCCGTTTCGACCGATCTGGAAATTAGCGCCGGGCGCGGCCCGATCAGCGTGGTCGGCGTGGAGGGAACCATCAGGCTTTCTGCCGCTGAAAGTGACGCAAATCTGAAACTTTCAGGAGGAGATCTAACGGCGACTGTGGCCGTGGGAAAAGTCACGCTTACTGTTCCATCCCGGAGTTGGCGCCGTGGGGCAGTGGACATCAGGGTTGGAGCTGGAGAGCTCAATGTCGAGTTGCCACAAGGTTTCAACGGCGATCTTGATGCGGACATTCTTCGCGTCGGGGAGATAGACAACTCCTACGGCGAGCTTGAAGTTCGCGAAAAGCCCGGCTTGACACCGCGAGTTATCAAGGGTCGATCAGGCGCTGGTGGGGCAATGCTTAAACTCACGGTGGCTGACGGCCGGATTAATATCAGGAAGATAGTGATGAGTGATGAGTAATGAGTGATGAGTGATGAGTGATGAGTGATGAGTAATGAGTAATGAGTGATGAGTGATGAGTGATGAGTGATGAGTGATGAGTCCTGAGTAAGAGACAGGTGGCATCCAAACTCAGGACTCAGGGACTCAGGGACTCGGTACTCAAGACTCAGTACTCAACGACTCAGCACTCAATCCTGGTTTTTTACTCATGACTCATGACTCATTAATCACTCATGACTCATCACTATAATCATTTACTTGTCAGCCTCTAACGGGTTCTGTATTCTCTCGTCTCACTATCATGAGCATAAAATCAGACAAATGGATTCGCCGTATGGCAGCTGACTACCAGATGATCGAGCCATTTGAACCCGACCAGGTGAAAGAAGTTGATGGCCGCCGCATCGTCTCATATGGGACGTCCAGCTATGGCTACGACATCCGTTGCGCAGACGAATTCAAGCTGTTCACAAACATCAACAGCACGATCGTGGATCCCAAGGAATTCAATGCGAAGAACTTCGTGGATGTGAAAGGTGACTCGGTTCTCATTCCACCAAACAGTTTCGCTCTGGCCCGCACCGTCGAATACTTCCGCATTCCCCGCAACGTGCTCACCATCTGTCTCGGCAAGAGTACCTATGCCCGATGTGGCATTCTGGTAAATGTCACTCCGTTCGAACCCGAGTGGGAAGGTTACGTGACCCTGGAGTTTTCAAATACCACTCCTTTGCCAGCCAAGATCTACGCCAACGAAGGCGTGGCTCAGGTTGTCTTCTTCGAATCCGATGAACCCTGCGAGACTTCGTACAAAGACCGCGGCGGCAAATACCAGGGTCAACGCGGTGTCACGCTGCCAAAGATGTGAGCCTTGCTTGCCCGCCTCAAACTCCATGGATGCAGAGTTAAGTCAGCTACGTTTTAAGAAACTAGATCCCCGGGCCGTATTGCCAACTCGTGGAAGCGTTCTGGCGGCTGGTCTGGACATCTACGTAATTGAGGAAATGACTATTCGACCCGGAGAGCGCGCACTTGGGCGCACCGGGCTGGCAGTTGCTCTTCCTGAAGGGTATTACGGACGAATCGCTCCGCGATCGGGACTGGCTTCGAAACACGGGGTGGACACACTCGCCGGAGTTATCGACGCCGACTATCGCGGTGAGATCGGCTGTCTTCTCTACAACGCTGGAAATGAGACGATACAGCTGCCCGCGCAGAGCAAGATCTGTCAGTTGATAATCGAAAAGATCATCACGCCCGATGCTGTTTGGGCGGATGATATCAGCGACACCGAGCGAGGTAGCGGCGGGTTCGGTTCAACTGGATAGAATTTGTTAGCCGCAGATTTGCGCGGATAAATACGGATCCGAACAAAGCCAAAAACCGGACCAACTACTCCATATTCGATCTGCGTTTATCCGCGCGAATCCGCGGCGAACTTGTATTTTTGATGCGCCTAGTTCAATTGGATTGACAAGGGCTCCGGCAAGCGTTCAATAGTCAACACCAGCCCTTGCGGGCTTTCAACTGGTTCGCCCTTCGGCGTTTGAAAAAAGAGAAATCCCTGACGCCTACGATCTGACGACGATAAAGGCTCCTTCAGTTCGATCGCGTAAGCGGTAAACTCTTTCTCAAATTGTTTGCGGGAATTTGGATTGTAAAGATAAACGTCGTTCGCTTTCATGATGCGCGATATGGCGGCCTTAGTCGGCAGATATTTCCATTCGCGTCCGGCAGCGTCGCGCAAACGAAAACGCACTTTCTTCATTTCAACTGCCACCCCACTTTCGAAAACCAGCTCCATCCGCAGTGGCAAAACTCCGCCGAGGGGGAGATTTGATTCAAAGAGTTCCTGACTCTCTTCATCGCTCATGAGGGGAGCGACGCGAATAGATACCCCACCGGCGCTGGCTGTTTTGACGTTTCCCGACAGCGGCGGCAGCTCAACCACAGGTTTGACTTTGAAAAGCGAGCTGGCGCAGGAAGTGTTCAGCAAGGCGGTCGCTAATACCAATACTGCAAACCGACCGACGACGGCCGACCGTTGACCGCCAGATCCGTGGTGGCCCTCGATGTGTGGCTCATTCTTCAACCAGGAGTTATGACTCAGCATTGGTCGAAATCTCTCACGCTGGTCTGAATACTGTCAATCAGAAAACAGCACCGATGATACGAACGAGAAGGCAAGCCACCGTTGGGGTCAGCGGCTTGGCCGCATTCCGTGCGGAAAGGCTCAGCCTTTCCGAGCGTCGCTTCTCCCTTTCGAGGCTCCGCCTCTGAGACAACTCACCGCAGGCATAGCCTCTCCGAGGAATTAAGCCTTCGGTAAGGCGTAGCCTTACCGCACGGCCGGCGGCGCAGCCGCATGATTTTTGGTCGGTTCAAGACTCAGGTTTGAAGAGCAGGCAACAAACCCTATGTTACTATTTGCGCAAAACTATGATTAGACCGTTTCGCGGTGTTCATCCGCAGATTCCCACTAGCGCCTATGTCGACGTGAGCGCCCAGGTAATTGGTGACGTCCATCTCGGCGAGCAGTCGTCTGTTTGGTGTAACGCAGTCTTGCGCGGCGACATGTACTACATCCGCATTGGCGATCGTACGAATGTCCAGGACAATTCTGTGATCCACACCCGCACCGGGTCACATCCTACAATCCTCGAAGACGAAGTGACGGTGGGCCATAGCGTTACCCTGCACGGCTGTTATGTGGAGCGGGGAGCCTTGATCGGGATTGGCTCAATTGTCCTTGACGACGCGCGCGTGGGCACACAGTCGCTAGTCGCCGCCGGGTCGCTGATTTCACCTGGTACCATCATCCCGCCGCGTTCTCTGGTGATGGGCGTGCCGGCGCGAGTGAAGCGTCCGCTGACGGAGGAAGAGGTCGCCGGTCTGGATCTGTTTTGGCAGAACTACGTGACGTATATACCGCTTCATAAAAGTGATGAGTGATGAGTGATGAGTGAGCGCAGAGGTAGTCTGCGGAGGGCCGTAGGCGGACCTTCCCGAGTTCTCAGCGAAAACTCCCGTTTAGAAAGCAGACTTGTCTGCCCGCGGGGGCACAAGTGCCCTTTCTAAACAATGTAAATTAGGCGGGGCACGGGTGCCCTTACTAAACAACGCTCAATGATAGGCAAAAAGCAAAGGGCGGAAGGCAGACACCGAGAGTGGGAACTAAAACTCAACCAGCGCGAGGCATGCGCGACTTCCTGCCTGCAGACGTGCGACGGCGTGAATATGTCATTGGCGTCATCAAGGAAGTGTACGAACGCTACGGGTTTGAGCCGCTCGAGACTCCGGCGGTTGAGAACATTGAAACGCTACTGGGGAAATATGGTGAGGAAGGGAATCAACTCATCTACAAGATCCTTAAGCGTGGCGTGCACGAATCTTCGGGCGAAGCAGACCTCGCTCTGCGATATGACCTAACGGTTCCTCTGGCCCGGGTAGTCGCTGAGTATCGCGACAAGCTGCCTAAGTTTTTCAAACGCTATCAGATTCAGCCCGTCTGGCGGGCGGACCGGCCGGCACGTGGCCGATTCAGAGAGTTCTATCAGTGCGACGTGGACGTTCTCGGCTCACGCTCGGTGTTGGTCGAGGCGGAAATTTGCGCGGCTGCGAGCGAAGTGTTGACGAAACTGGGCTTCAATGATTTCACGATTAGGCTAAATCACCGGCATGCCCTAACTGGCGTACTGCAGTCGGCCGGAATACCTGAGTCGAAGCATGACACGGCGTTGGTGAGCCTCGACAAGTTGGACAAGATTGGCAGCGAGGGCGTTGAAAAGGAGTTTGCTGAACGGGGCATCGACGCTGAGTCAGGTAGTCGCTTGCTGAAGTTTTTTATTGAACTGGCTTCATTGGACCGGGCTGCGGAAATTGCGGCCGGAGAGGATACTGACCAAAAGCGGGCCGCCCTTAATTCCGCCACCCTGGGCCGACTGGTGGAGTTTCTCCAGGATAACGAACTGGGCGCGAGAGGTGTTGATGAGCTTCGTTCAATCGTAAAGTTTGCCGAAGCCGCTGGAATCGCTGAGAAGATTGAGATCGATCCGAGTTTGGCGCGGGGACTCTCCTATTACACCGGCGCGATCATGGAGATTAACGTGAAAGACCTTCCCGGCAGCCTCGGAGGAGGAGGTCGTTACGATAATCTGGTGGGTATGTTCCTTGGTGAAAACGTTCCCGCGTGCGGCTTTTCGTTGGGTTTGGAAAGAATCATTGTAGTAATGACCGAGCGTGAGATGTTTCCGCCGCACCTTCTCTCATCGCCGGCCGATGTCATGGTTAGTATTTGGAACGAAGAGTCAGTCGCCGATTCACTTTCGCTCGCCCAGGAGTTGCGCAGGGGAGGGCTGCGGGTTGACCTTTATCCGGAAGTAGACAAACTAGGGAAACAGTTCAAGTATGCTTCGTCGCGTGGGATTCCCTTCGTTACCGTTCTCGGAGACGATGAGCGAACGCGCGGAGAAGTATCGATCAAGGATATGAGATCAGGTGAACAGCGATCATTGAAGCGAGAGAGTCTGGCGGTAACGTTGCGGGAATCCTTGTAGGGTAATGGAATGAAGGAGTACTTGAGGTTACCGAGTCCTAATTTGAGTTTCTCTCTGTGTGTCCTCTGTGTTCTCTGTGTCTCTGTGGTGG
>JANNJZ010000458.1:0-49474 GCA_031396065.1 Pyrinomonadaceae bacterium
CGAAATTACACGAAATCTCACGAACAAACCCGTGCCCCGTTCCCCAATTTTTCATATGTCTGAAGCCAACGTCCGGGCCATCCTGCTCGACATCGAAGGAACAACCACTCCCATCAAGTTTGTCTACGAAGTTCTTTTCCCTTTCGCCCATCACCACCTAAAAGAATTCATTCGGCAGCACAGCAAATCCGCGGACGTGAGCGCAGACATCGAAGCGCTCAGGGCTGAATACCACGCAGATATGGAAAACGGAGAAAAGCCTCCACACTGGCGGGTCGACGCGGATGATTCCTGGCTGGAGTCAGTTACGGCATACGTCCATTGGCAGATGAAACAAGACCGCAAATCGACGGCGCTGAAATCGCTGCAGGGAAAGATCTGGGAAGCTGGTTATCTGAGTGGTTCCTTGCTCAGCCAGGTTTACTCGGATGTGCCGCCGGCCTGCGCGCGCTGGAGGAAGCAGGAGAAGAAGATCTACATCTACTCGTCGGGGAGCATACTCGCCCAAAAACTACTTTTCGCTCACACAACTTATGGAGATCTGAGCGGCTATATCAGCGGCTACTTCGATACCACCACTGGAGCAAAGAGAGCGCCGGCGAGTTACCGTTCGATCAGTGAAGCGATCAGTTGTTCGGGTCCTGAAGTATTGTTCGTTTCAGACGCTAGTGCCGAGCTCGATGCTGCTGCGGTGGCGAGTATGAAGACGGCCCTCTGTGTGCGGGCGGGAAGTCCGGAGCCAAAAGGCGGTTCGCACGGGATCGTCAACACGTTCGATAATATCTTGCCGTCCTGAGTTCAACGCATCTTGAAAGCTTCGGCGCGGATTGGATCCCCGGGGCGGAACACTTTTGAAATCTGACAAATGGCGACACTTGGTGTCAGCTGCTTTTTGAGGCAGCATTCAATGTGGATTTACTCAAGGTCATCTCTTCCTGTGGCCGAGAATACAGTATGTGCTTCGCAACTTCCCTAACTGGCGCCACCCAAAACCGCTTGTCGTGTAAATGCTCAATCAACCGTTGATGCACAACTCTCTCGGTTGTATACCACTGGTCGCCTACACCGTGAAACACTATCACTCCCCATCCCCTTAAATTTACCGCCTGCTCGCAATATCTAATGAATGGCTCAACTTCTGTCCCATGCGGATAACCTATGACTTCCGCCTTGATCCTAAGGGGGTTCTGCGCAACGAGAGCAGGATCATTAATGCCCCCACCAGCTAACCGGGCGGCAAAGTGATAAGCGCCAACAGCAGACAAAAACGAGGGCTCATCCGGTGGGTTGCCAATCGCCACATGACCACAGGGATATGCAAACGTTCGATGGTTATCTACGCCAATGTGTCGGTTAAGCCAGGTGTACGCACCACGAATCTCCTTTTGAATAAGCTTCGGGGTGTAAGTCTCCAGGTTGTAACCATGGGTTGAGCCTCTACACGGATGATGGATAGTGTGACTCCCGATCTCGTGACCCTTCAGAAAAGCATTTCTCCAGTGAGCTTTGCGGAGTTTTACTCCGCAGTAGCCGATGCCGAGATAGAAGGTTCCATGAAATCCGGCGTTTTCGAGATCAGGAATAGCGTGATCAAGACCGCTAACCATCCCGTCATCATAGCTAAGACTAACCGCCGCCTGCGCCCCTCCCGGCCAATTCCATATCTCATTCATATTTTTATTTCCGAATTAAGCTAAATCTCACGTTCCGTCCGGCATCCCACTACGGCTGGTCACGTCTTCAAGCAGCGCATCCCATTTTTCGAGCACTGACTCGATCGAAAAACGCGTGACGACCTCGGGAGCACGCGCCGCCATAGCCTGCCGCGCTTCGTCGTTACTCATCAACGACGCGAGCGCGGCTGCCAGCGCGGCTGGGCTGTCCGAGTTGACGATCAAACCATCGATGCCATCGCGCACCAGGGAGCGCACCGCCGCCCCGCATTCCATTGCGACCACTGGAACGCCACACGCCAGCGCTTCCCAAATGGCGTTGCCGAAGCCTTCCACCCATGATGCCGAAACGAAGAGATCGGCGCGGCTGAGGACCTCATACGGAGAATCGGTGAAGTCTCGTAGCTGGATCCTCCCCGGCGCCAACTCATCAATAATCCCCGCCAGGAACTCATGCATCGGTCCAATGCCGTAGATATCAAGATCCCAATCGGGAAAATCGCCGGCGATAATCGCGAATGCGCGAACGAGGAGATCCGGTCGCTTCTCCCCCGATAGGCGCATGAGCGTCACCAGTTGCCGGCGCGCGCCGGTTCGGTCCACGCGGATCGATGGAGGTGCGTTCAACGGGTTCGGGATTCCATATGCATTGGCGCCGCGCTGCCGAAGCCAGTCCGCGATCTCCGGATGGGGCGCGACCACTGCACTCGCGCGCCGGTACAGCGCTTCGCGTGTGTTCTGCCAGGAGCCGATGGAAACCTGGCTCACGTCAGTTTGTTCACAGGCAATCACCGGTACGTCTGTCTCATGCATAGCTGCGAGCACGCGGACGTTCGTTAAGTCGATAAATGCTACTACGACGTTGGGAGTGGTCGCGAGAATAGAGTAGCGGAGCTTGGTAAGGAGGGGGATCTCCGACAAGATCTCGGAGCACCCGACACCATGGAGGCCGCGAAGCAAAGGCGCAGTCGAGTCGGCGATCAGCTCCGTCGGATCCACCCCTTGCGGCCAGCCAATATCTCGCCTTTGCAACCGCGGATCGATTAGATAGGCTGGCCGCGTTGTTCCTTGTGAGACCGTCAGAATCGTGGTGTCCCATCCGCGCGCCGCCCAGGCGTTTGCCAGATTCACGCAGACGCGCTCAGCCCCTCCACCGCTCAAACCCGCAATGACGGTCGTGATGCGCATCCTAAGAAAAAGTTTGGATCAGTCGACTGGATAGGCAGCGACGACATCCATCATGACCAGCGCTCCGGCTGGAAGCGAGGCTGCCGCAAAGGCGGTGCGTGCAGGCAATGGGGTTATCCCGAGACCCGGAAGCCAGGAGGCGTAGATCATATCCACGGCTTTGAAATCCTTTATGTCCGCCAGCAGCAGCGTGGTCTTGACGATATCCGCAGGGGAGCATCCTGCCGCATTCAGAATAGCTTCGATGTTTGACAACATCTGCCGGGTTTGGGCCTCAAGGCCCTCTTCCAATTTGCCGGTTTCGTTTCGGCCCGTTTGGGCGGTGACGAATACCAGATCACCTGTGCGAATAGCTTGCGAGTAGGTGCCCATGGCAGGGGCTGCGGCGTTCGTCATGATACGTATCTTGTTGACCATGTGACGTGCTCCTGGAAAGAGAGGACTGAGTGAAGTACTGAGTACTGAGTTCTGAGTACTGAGTAAGTTATGAGTCCTGAGTCATGAGTGATGAGGCGGCGAAGGGTCAAGGCGATCCTTCTTACTCAGTACTCAGGACTCATGACACTCAGAACTCAGAACTATGAATCCGCTCCGCACTGAGCGGGATTTCGAATTTGACCTTCACAGGCCCCCCTCCGAGCGGCGCCAGATCCAGAAGTTGCGGTTGCTCGGGATGGATGATTTGCACCACCACCACGTTAGCGGGATCCGCGAACTCCAGGTCGAAATAGTGGAATTGCGTGATGTTCGATGCGTAGATCCAGAGGTTGTTCTGCTCACGTATCCACTCGCTGAAGGTCTCGCTCTCCATGGGTACAGTACGGATGTCAAGAGGAACTTCGGACAAGAGTTGTTTGGTCAAGTCGAAGTTTTCAAAAGCGTACTGCCAGCTCTGTTCGTAGGGTCGTTTGGTAGATCCGCGTGAGCTGGGTAGACAGCCCTTTTGCTTTAGACGAATGTTCTCTCGCACAAATTGCTCCTGCTCCGTCTCGGCATCGTAGTCCCCGGTGGTAAGCCGGCCGAGAAAGTGTTCGACGTCCCGACTTGTCGTGAACACGCGGCGGATGATGCGGAAGTAAGTGACCGCGGCGGGATTGATGTCGAAGATAGTAATCCGCTTGGGACGCCAGAGCGGAATCAGGTTGAGACCATACAGACCGCCGACGACGCTAACCATATGAATACTCTCGCGCCGGTGCGGGGGCACGCTCTCGTAGTGAGCTTTGAACTCTGCAAATTCAGTGAAAGATCCGTCCTGACGGCCGTCGTCCGTACCGTAGAAAACCATCTCCGGATGGTCATGATATATCTCACGATTAAAGGCCCTGGGTGCTTTTGAGGTCACGATTTCTCCTGCTTCGTTTTGGTGTTTTCGAAGGTAATGTTTAGAAGAAAAGATCCACGAAATGACACTAAGACATTTCGTGTTTAGTTCGTGTGATGCGCGTGGATCGTTTTTTCGTTCAAAAGTTTGCTCAAAAAACAAGAACGAGCGGACTTGTATCACAGAGCACGCATCGTAGATTAGTTCTCGGCCATCCTCACGAGCGGCAGTACTTCGCGCCCGAAGATAATCATCTCGTCGAGCTTCGGCCAACCCGAAATGATGAACTGCGTCACGCCAATGCGCCGATACTCCATAAAGGCGTCGGCAAGCTCCTGCGGCGACCCGAGCATCGTCATCGCGGACGATCCATAATACGGTACCAGCCCAGCCCACAGGTTACGGTTCAACCAACCGACGTCGTCCGCGGCGGCCAAAGCAGATTTCAGCGTCTGCGAATCGCTCCCCGAGAGAATGGCGCGCTCCTGCTTCTCGATCTCTTCATCCGGCAGCATCGCTCTGCCAGCCCTGACTGCTTCCTCATGGGTCGACCTGCAAATGATGCCCAGCCTAAGACTGACTTCAATCCCCTGTGCTCGAAAACGGCTAACTTGCGGCTCGAGCTTCTCGGGCGTATCGATCAGACGTAGCCAACTGGAACCACGACTGAGAGCCAGTTGTTGTGCCTGCTCGGAGTGTCCGGAGACATAGATCTCCGGTGCGCTACTATCCGGCGCCAGAAACGGCGTGTGGATCTTGCCACCTTCGACTCGACAGTATTTTCCCTCGAAATCGACCGCACCATTGTTGCGCCAAAAGGAGCGACAGATTGTCAGAAATTCCTCGGCGCGGGCATACCGTTCATCATGCTCCAGAAAGTCTCCGTAGCCGTGTTGCTCCGCGGTCGAGCTGCCCGCGACGACATTCAATGCTACGCGTCCCCCAATCAAACCGGAGAGGGTGTTGATCTGCTGAACGAAAGTCGTTGGCTGCATTAGCCCCATGCGGTAAGCGACGATGAACTTGAGCTTCGTAATAGCCTGTCCGACCGCACAAGCAATCAGAATGGTGTCTGGCTCATAACGGCTGAAGGAAAGCAGCACTGACTCGATTCCTGATTCCTCAGCACTTCTCGCAAACTTGACCCAGCCTTCCATGTCCGGCAGCGCTGCCGGTGACGTGCTCATAGTCGTGGCCACACGGTTAGTCTCCTGGGCCGTCTTCATGGCTACTTCGCCGCCTTTGGGTAGCATCCAATGGAATCTTAGGTTCATAGGTTGTTCACCCTATTCAACTACACGCGCCGTTTAGAGAGGGCACTCGTGCCCCCAGCGGGGCGGACAAGTCCGCTTTCTAAATGACGCTCGGCTGTTGTAACTCTTGCGTTTCGGCTCGCCGGATCAGCGGCAACACCTCGCGGCCGAAAATATCCACCTCATCAACCTCCGGCCACCCTGAAATAATGAACTCGCTGACGCCGATTTCTTTGTATGCGATAAACGCCTCGGCAACCTGTTGTGGTGATCCCAAAAGGGTGGTCCAGACCGGACCGTAGTGCGGCACCAACCCGGCCCAAAGCGAATGGTTCAGCCAGTATGCGTCACTCTGAACCGCTTTGCCTTCCTGGTACATCTGCGAATCATCTTTAAGTGCTGTAGTGCTTTCCTGTTTATCTTCCGGCACCAGTGCCTGGGCGGCGCTGACGGCTTCCGCCCGCGTTGGCCTGCATATCAATCCCAACCTGAGACAGACTCTAATTCCGCGCGCCCGCGCCCGCGCCACTATTGGCTGAAGTCTCTTCGGAGTGTCAGCCACCCGCAGCCAGCACGTTCCCTGAGCATAAGCCAATTGCTCCGATGCGTCGGAGTGACCAGAGATATAGACTTCGGGAGCCTTCCTATCCGGCGCGAGAAACGGCGTGTTAAGTTTTCCTCGTTCGACCTGGTAGTACTTGCCGGCAAAATCGACCTCGCCATTGCCTTGCCATAACGCATTACAGACGGCCAGGAATTCCTCGGCGCGAGCATACCTTTCATCGTGGGCGAGAAAATCACCGTAGCTATGTTGCTCCAGGGTGGAACTGCCGGCGACAATATTCAAATCGATGCGCCCCTGAATGAGGCCCGAGAGCGTGTTGACCTGCTGCACGAAAATGGTTGGCTGCATCAGCCCCGATCTATACGCCGCTATGAACTTGAGCCGCTTCGTGGCTCGACCGAGCGCACAACTAACCATGAACGGATCAGGTTCATAACGGTTAAGGGCTACTAATACTGACTCGATGCCTGCGTCCTCTGCATGCTGAGCAAAGTGTAGCCAACCTTCCATCTCGGGCCTCGCTGCCGGCGAACTGATGTTGGTCGATTCGACTCGGAAACGGGCTGCCTGTTGCGCCGTCTGGGGCGTATCCAAAGCTACTTCGCCACTCTTTGGCAGCATCCAGTGGAATCTTAGATTCACAGTTATTTTCCCGAGCTCTGGTTTCAAGGTCGACCCGTATGATTACGGGGCGGCCCCTTTTAGAATACAGACGTGCTGACTTTCAGAGTTGACCGGTGGAAGCACCGTTGCACCGGGGAAGAGCGATGCCATGTATTCCTCGGTATAGTAGGAGCAATAGGACTCCCCAGGTTTACCGCACCGTTCCTGCTGGGAGAGCTCATGACCGGGCTCAAGATAGAGTTCGCCATCGACAACAACACACCAATCTGTGTCGGCCCCTGAAGGCAGGTTGCAATCGGCCCAAAGGTTGTTGTAGCGCGGATCGAAGAAAGTAAACGCTAAGAAACCTTGAGGTACCAGCATGCCGCGCAGTTGCTCGACCAGCTCAATCATTTCGCTCCGGTGGGTGTGAGTGAAAACAGAAAAGGCCAGGATGATGTCAAACTTCACTCCCAGGTCTGGAACCGGTAAGTTGCGAATCCCGTTGGGGTTGAAGTATGAGCTGTAGCGGTTATAGAAAACAAAGTGGGCCCGAGGAAAGTTGAGGCGCCCTTGTTCGATTGCAGCTTCGGTAACATCCAGGCACGAATAGTCGTTGTGGTCAACCTGGTTGCCGGCGCTAACCAGGAAGCCACCGACATTGCCACCAAAATCCAAAATCTTACTCCCGTTCCAAACCGGACCTTCCAACAGTTGGTCGAAGTAAGAGAATTGTGTTTGCCGTTCTGAGATGTGCGTAATCATAAATCCCTGCCGCCTAAATAAGAGACTGAAAGCTTATTCTCAGACGCCGAATCGAATCGATAGTCCTGGATATAACTCTGCCCCTTTAAACGTCCACGGTCCACGGTACGTTTTCGGGAAGTACGCCGTGACGTTTGGCCCATCGTTGTAACGCCCATGGTTGGGTGTCCACGTCTCGATATTCACCCAGCAATTGACGCGTAACCGAATCGGCCTTCGCCAGATATTGCTTGTCGGGAACTTCGAGGTAGACCTCCGTCTTCATCCACCGGTAGGAATAGCCGTACATTAATACCTTTGATACACGATTACTCCGATTCGGAGTAGCAGTGTGAAAGATGCGGTTTTCGAAAAGCAAGGCATCACCAGCGTTCATTCGCAGATCGCAAACCTCCCCATCCGCGGGGTCGACTTGTCCCTTCGGAAGAGCCAGCGGTGTGGATCTGAGGTGACTGCCGCGGGCCATCAAAGTCATGCCGCTGTTGGGCTGGTGAAAATCCGTCAAACAGTAACAAACTTTGATTCCTACCATCGGCAGCGATTGGTGTCCCAGGTCGCGCGGAATCCGAATGTCGCGGTGCCACCCGCGTCTAAAAGTTGGAGCGTTCCGACTTTCCGGCCGCTTGTAAATGAGTGTGGTTGAGTGCAGATGAATATTAGGACTGAGCAACTGGACGACGAGCGGGACAGTAGAATCATTCGCTATGAGCGCGAAGAGTGCTTTTTCTCTGAGTATGCCCGGCCGTAAGTCCAAATGGTTGTACTCCGGCCTTCCGGTCATTTGAGGTCTTTTGAGCAGTGGCTCCGCCAAACGGTCGCCGGCCTCGAGGAGGCGGCCGACCGCTTCTGATGATAGTGCTTTAGGAATCACTAAGAAGCCGTCTGCGGCAAAGGATTGTCGCTGCTCCGGTTTGAGGTGAACAAAATCCAATGCAATCTCCTCGTTAGATCTCTGAACGCTTCTCAGCCTCTACGGTTTCATAATGCAACAATGCTGCATCTCGTTGTGGGCGGGAGGCAGGATAGTGGCACCGGGGAACAAACGCTTCATGTATTCTTCAGTGTAGAAAACGTAGCACGACTTTTGTCGTTCGGGTTCACACGGTTCAATCTGATCTGTCTCCACGTACAAATCGCTACCGTTGACCAGTACACACCAGCTCGCATTTCGTGCTTTGTCTGCCGTGGAGGTGATATTGATATCCGGATTCTCCTCGACCCTGACTTTTTCCAAACGCCAAAGGAGGTTGTCTCCGTGATACTGATCGGGCCACGAACGATAGTGTGGATCGATGAATGTAAAAGCCAACTTCCCGTCGCTCTTCAACAAGCCCAGCAATTCACTGACCAATTCCAGCATGTCGGTCTCCATCGTATTAGGGAAGACCGAATAGGCAACGATATAGTCGAACCTTTGTTCGATGTTAGGCAGCTTCGCATGAGGAACACCTTGCGGGTTGAAGAAAAACGAGAAGCGATTGTACCAAAGCCAGTGCGCCTGCGGATATGATTCCTTACCCTTCTCAATAGCTTCATTATCAACATCCAGGCACCAGTAGCGTTCAACGTCGATAGTGGAATTCGGATCTTGCAGGATGTTGCCGATGTTTCCGCCAAAATCGAGAATGTCCTTCCCACGCCAATTGGGTTCGCCAAGCTGCAAGGCAAAATATGTAAACTGCCACGTTTTCCTCGACAGAAAAGCCATGCTCAGTCTTCCACATGCAAACCTGATGCGTTCGCCTCGGGTAGGTTCAAGGATCAATCCCGGTGGTAAAAAAACTCGCGGTTAACGTAGCTCGATCGCCCGCTGCCGTCTCGGAACGAAGCGAAGAGTACGATGACGAGTACGCCTTTATTAACGCGAATGTAGGTCTCCGCAGTCATGAAGCCAAAGTCGAAATTAACTGCGAGGGCAGACGCCCGCTGCCCTGCTTCTTCCTCCAGATTTGCCAGCGCTTTCGCCCAGGAGGTAGGCCAGGCGATGGGCCCATCATCCCCCACGCCCACAACGCTGACCTTGAACTGCTCGCCGTCCTTTTCGATCACGCACTCGGCTATTCCCTGCGTCTCCCGATTGGTGTTCACCCATCGCCCAGTCAGCTTGTCCGCGCTGAGCTTTTTGGTCACAGGATCCGATAGCGCCGGATTCAGATGACCGCTTTGTTTGAACTCGAATGTGTTTATCACCGCGTTCCTCAGTCAGCTCGCAAGATCGGAATTAATATCGACCGTGGTCCAGGGCAAAGTACTCGCGAACGAAGTAGTCAGCCCGGCCGCTCTGGTCCTTGAAGTTGTGAATTTGCGCGAGAACGATGAGGCCCTTCATGATCATCGCCTGCAACTGGGTTTCCGCGAAGCCGAAATCGAAACGGCAGGTAAAGCCGGCACCCACTCGCGACTTTGGCGTTGAGGCAAACACAACAACATCCGCCGATCCCCAGTCGATCAAGCCTTCTGGGCCAGTTGCGTAAACCTGCAACGATGCCTTCCCGTCCGCTTCAGAAATCACCATGCGCGCGATGCCGTTCGTGTCGGGATTCGTATTAACCCAAGTGCCGGGCAAACCAGAAAGGTCCAGCGCCCCCGCCGGAATATTGGTTTCGACACGATCAAAAACTTGAGCGAACTCCATTTGTTACTCCGCGCTGGAAGCGTTGATCCAACTGCGAATCATCAGACGATTCGAAGCGTCGTTGGCTGCGATTGCCGTGCGAGCATGAATCTGCTTTCTATTATCTGAAAACAATAACTCTCGCTCCTTCAACATGAAATCCATAGTACGCGAGGAAGCAGTGATGACCTTTTCAAATGCATCCAGTGTAGCCAGCATTTCGTCAGAGACCTTAGCACCGTTAACATTCAGGGCGAGATTAATTGTATATCGCCGCCAACAGATACGGGATTCAGACAGTACAGGCCCCCATTTCAGGCCGCCTCCCCAACACTCATGCAACTGCCACGGTACCGGCTCGGTCTCCAGTAATTCCAGGGTATCGCTTCCCAAGTGGGTTTTGACCTCATCTCGTATCGCGTCAAGGTCCAAAACTCTTGACCGCCCCCCGCCTCCACTAGCAGGCCGAACACACACCATCGAGATGAAGTCAATCGGTATTTGCCAATCCACCGCATCAGTATGCAATCTCTCGACTTCACGAACGCCTCGCGCCGAAATTATGTCGGTGGCGGGCTGGATATAGTGAACAAGTTGGGCCCGTGGCTCCTCGTACGGAAGGCCTATCAATTCCCCAAAGGCCCTGTTCAGCGCAACGAACAATCGGTGCCTTTCGTCGAAGCGAAGACCCTCTAGTAACACGCAGTAGGGCCACTGGGCGATTCGTTCCCTCATCAGGTTGACGATCCAGTCGAAACCATCAGGATTTGCTTCGCGAATACTGGAATGTACCAGCGCCTGCAACTCAGGGGCGTAGAAATCCTTGTTTTCGTACAGCGGAAGGCGCTCTGCTCCCTTGAGTAGTTCGTCTGCCAGCGTAGACGGAATGTTGATTCTTGCCGCGTGCGGAAACGGCGCGAGCATTTCGGGTCTACTCCAATCCCCTGAGGTATTTGGCGGTTCGAAGAGCTTCCGTTAGTGACTGGTGCAGGCCAGTCTAGGTCAATGTTTTTGAAGCTGTCAACTAAGTGAGATCACTGGTTCGTGCCGCGTAATGCAAACTGCTAGTTTTCGGTGAGTGAATGGCATTCACCGCGCGAGCAAACTAAACCGGGGTCTTTGCGCGGGCAGCCCACGTGGGTGGTAGCAGGTTGCGTCACCAGAACCAGATCACGTCGTTCTCCTGATAATACAGCAATGGTGCATTTCACCGTTGACCGGAGGACGGATTGCCGCTTGCGGGAACGCTCGCTGCAAGAAATCTGCGGCATAGAAAACGTTGTAGGTCATGCAGGTCTGAGTCTGGGCTTCGTTGCTCCAGTTGCCATTGCTATTGACATATAACTCCTTGCCGTCTACGAGCGCACACCACTCCGCGCCGGTACTCTGTTCCAACAGGCCTTCAATATCGACACTGGGATTTGTTTCATGCGCCCTTTCCAGACGCCATTTCAGGTTGTTTCCATTGTAGGTTTCAGCCGAGGTGGTGTAATGGGGATCAATGAATGTAAAGGCCAGCGCGCCCCCAGGCGCGAGCCGGGTTTGCAATTGTCCGACCAGCTCATTCATTTCTTCTCGCGTGGTATGGGTGAAAACGGAGTAGGCCAGGATCATGCCAAACTCGATCCCCATATCCGGAACCGGCAGGTCCTTGACGCCTTCGGGGTTGAATGAACAATTGTAACGATTGAAATGAATCCAATGCGCCTGGGGAAAGCTCCTGCGTCCCTCGGTCATGGCTTCCTGGAGGACATCTGCGCAGTAGTAATCCTCAGGTCGTATCTCGCCGTCGGAACCCCGCAGGAGACCTCCTATGTTACCTCCAAAATCGAGCACCGCCTGACCGCTCCAATCGGGATAATCGAGTTGTCGGTTGAAGTAAGCGAAGCGGCTGAGATTGCCTGACTGAGAACGAAGCGCTCGTTGCTCAGCCGAACCTCGCCATAGATGAACTTCTTCCATTGTTCAACCCCCGTTCCAGACACGATTCCTATCGAGTCACTATTCAACCCCGCGATTTGAGCGAGTTTGGGAGTGGTGTCGCACTTGAGGTTACCCTAAACACTTTCCGCTATGAAACTCTCGTCAGTCTAGGTGTGGGTTTTGAAAACTGTCAACTGCATGCGATGCGTTGGTAGTCGTGGCCGACAGACCAAGCAAATTGTCTCCCGCGTTACTCTTTACATGCAGCCTTACTCTTTACATGCAGCCTTTTGAGGCGTTAGCATTTCTCAGCGTAATCCTCCACCTTAACAAACAGTGTAAATATGCAGCGGTCGGCCAAGAGCAGCTGTCGGGTTGGTTGCGTGGTGCGGCTCTTAATCTCTAGTAACCGAAGGTGAAATGCCTCTGAAATTGTTTTTTTTGCAGACGGAACACGAAGACCAGGTTTGGGGTTCGGAGGGTTGCGACTGGGCAGTTACCATGCGCGATCAGGTGCTGCAGTCTGCCAATACGTCGTACGAGATGACCGACGATCCTGAGCAGGCAGACATCATTGTTTTCTGGGAGCCGCATCAGCGTTCGCAAGTAATTCGGATACCGCGGTTAAGAGCGCATCAACTTGTGCAACAATTCCCTAACAAAGTATTCGTCGTGTCGGTCGAGGATGCGCCGCTGGGACTGTTGCCAGGACTCTACGCGTCGCTGCCGGCATGGCGTCATCATCCCCATAGGCATCGGACCACACTCTATTACCGAACACAAAACCCATATTTGCGGTCGCTACGAGCTCAGCGCCAAGTTTCTTCTCCACCGTACCTCGCCTCATTTATGGGAGCTCCGTCGCACGACTTTAGACGCTGGCTGTTTGCAATGGCGCATTCGTTCGCCAAGCAAGGCATCCTCCTCAAGGGCACGCCATACAACCAATTCGCGATTCCCCAAGACCCGATACTGAAACCCCTGCACCTTGATTTCATCGACACTATCCTCGATGCAAAATTCAGTCTCTGCCCGAGGGGCAATGGAGTAGGAAGTTATCGATTGCAAGAATCGCTCGCCCTGGGCCGAGCTCCAGTAATCATTAGTGACAACTGGGTTCCAGTCGCAGATCTGGATTGGGAACGGTTCGCGATTTTCGTGGCAGAGGACTCTCTACCTGACTTGCCGGCCGTCCTGCGCGAACATGAGCCGCGCTGGGAGGAGATGGGTGCAATTGCTAAGCAAACCTACGAGTCCCATTTTAGCCAGGAGGTGTTCGCGCTTCGCGCCGTTGAGCAGATCGTTGCCATCCGCAACGTGCGCAAACATGATGAGCGGCACTTCTTCTCGCAGTGGGACCAGGTGTTGGCTGAAGCTGAGCGCCTTGGCCAATGATTAAGATTTGAATGGGCAATTACATACTTGACTCACTTGGCATTTGCTTTGCAGCGAAGGGGCTGCGGCTCAAAGCCGAAGAATGGGAAGGTTCAACCGCAAGGCGGTTGCGTCAAACAGCAAGCCCTCGACCAGGCCAAGGGGATGTTCTCCGCTATTTCTTTGTCTTACTCGAAGCCCTATTCATTTTTTTCTGCTCAGGTTTAGGATTCACCTCTGCCGCGTCCACGGTTAGGTCGGAGGGCTCATTTTCCTTCCTAATACCTATCCTACTTATTAGAACCATCCCTGCTGGGGTAAGAGTCGTTTTGCCCAGCTTGTTCAATACGTTGACGTTAGAGCCAACCAACCCGATCTCAAAAAACAACCCCCAAAGCCCCTTGTGAAGGCCCTGTTTTTTAATTAACTCTTCGACCACTTCCTGATTGTCGAAGAAAAATTCAGACGTATCTTCCGCCATGTTTACTGATTCCTTTTTCTCTCACTACCGCCAGCGGTAAACACAACCTGAGAAATCTCTCTGGTAGGTCTTTCTGTATACCGCACCGGCTGTTGCACGGTTAGCACGGATGCAACTTGGGTTTGGGTTGCCGCGAATTGCCGTCGCATTTCTTCAACCACGGATTTTGCAACTTGCTCTCCGGATACTCGCGCTCTTACCGCGTCTGCGATGTAGACGTTAAGGCTCACGTCTTCTATTTCTGCCATGCGGACAGCAAGGCCATGTAAAGTCTTAGGTAGCCGCAATTGGAATTTTCCACTGAACGTTCCTTGAACCGAAGGTTCAGGGAGGGGCATATTATTCGCCTCGCACGTTTCTATGAACCCCAGCAACGCGATCTTGCCTTCACTTAACGCCTCTTCTTCAGTTTCTCCAAAAGCACTGAGTCCTGGAAAAGACGGGCAGGTGGCAAGATATTCCTGATCTTCTTCGCTCCATTCGATGTTAAATGAATATCTATTAGCCATGTTCTAAAGCCTCGATAGCGTTCAATAATTGCGTCACTTGAGACGCTTTTGCTTTTCCGTCACGCGGTTGAAAATTCATCATTGATCCCAAGCGATTACCACAATCTGGATGCATATAGATGTGATGCGAACCAGATTGACGTTGAAATACCCAACCGTAGCATTCAGCTAGCGAACACAAGTCCTCAAACTTAAGATTCTTCCGAGAATTGATCGCTCTTTTGAGCAGCTTCTCAGCTTTTGACATGTTGCCGTATCTCCTCTACAGCGAATTTTTTGCTTAAGACTTTGCATTGGGTTTTCTCCTATTTAGTTGGGTGTTTTTTTGGTTTGTAGGGTTTTGCTTTAATTGTCGTCTTAGATTTTGATTTACATTGGGCTATCTCTGCCTTGGCAGAGTCAGCGGCAGAATAGTACTATATTCAGTACCACCCCGCAAGCGCGTCATAGCAAGCAAAAGGGGCGTCACAGTCTCTTGAACCAGTGACGCCCGCAAAAGATGATTAGACTGCTTAGTACCTTCTGGGCTGCGCCTTGATCGCGTTAACTAGTGATTCGTATTCGCCCTTTTTCGCGTTCAGTTCGTCCGTTGCTACCTTCAACTTGGATTGTGCCTCAAGTGTCTTGCCTTCCATTTCCTGCAACTCTTTCGTCGAACCTCTGATTACCGACTGGGCAGAGATAACATCCTTTTGGAGGCTTATTACCGAGTCGTTGATCTGACTCCTGACGGTGTACATTCCACTGACCAGCGCCAACGCAGCTAACGAAACAAATCGCGACGGCAACGCGATCCATATTATTGCCATTTCATGGCTTACCGAGAACACTAACTTCTAATGTCGCCGCTGCGCTGAGCTCAGTTTGACACCTTCCTCTATATCCGCAGTTGGCCGTTCCTGCACCCGGTAGTGGTGGTATTCATCTCGTCCCCTTGCGAGAATCACTGGGATGTGGAGTTTTCGCTGCTTTACCGAGGTTGATGCGTAACGAACTGCGACGCCAATTCGTGGGCCTGTGCTCGTATTAGGTTTCGAGCCGTGGATGAGGTTGGCATGATGAAACGACATTTGGCCGGGCAGCAAAACGATATCTACCGCCTTGTTCACATCCAGGCCGCCGAAAACTGTGGTACCCCGGCTCAGGATGTTTGCATGCTGCGGTTCTTCCACGTGCTCGAAGGCCCTCGTGTGAGTTCCCGGCAAGACACGGAGGCAGCCATTGTCGATCGTGCTGTCTGTCAGCGCTATCCACGCGGAAACCAATCGCGGCTCTGACAGGCCCCAATAATGACTATCTTGATGCCAGGAGACAAACTTCTCATCCCGAGCATATTTCGTGAAAATCGTCGATGAGTGGATCAGTATGTCGGGACCGATGACATCCTCGACGGCATCCAACACAGTCGGATGAGTTGCCAAATCGCAAATCCATTTGAAGTAGAGATGGGAGTCGCCTTTCTGCTCCGCTGTCGGCCGGCCGCCGAGACGGCGGTCCAGGTCATCATGGCAGGCACGGAAGTATTTTACCTCCGCGGCACTGATCGCCGGGAGCGGAAATAGCAATCCGTCTCGGTGATAACTATCTACCTGATTCGGCGTAAGGACTTTGAGCATCGCTCAACCAAATTTGAGTCTTAGCGAGACACGAATGTTCCCAGTCACATTTTCTGTCGGCCACGCAGCGTGATCACATGATCCCCGGAACCTCTAATCGTTCGAGTTGACGAACAGTGTCTTCACGAAAGCGCTCAAGTTCGGCTGCCAGATCAGCTTTCAGTCCGTGAAGCCAATGTGAGCGCTCAAGGACCTTGAGTCGGTCGCGCAGGTAACCGATCTCCTGCGCGCGCGTTTTTGGCTTCCAGGGGGTCGCGCGGCCAGTCCGCGAACCGTCGTCAAAAAGCCGGACCCACGCCCAAACTTCCGGCAACACCGCTACCCGGCACGAATGGTAGATGCGCATTTCGAGTTCCCAGTCTTCGCAGGAAACGAGGTCCTCAGCAAACCAATTTTCCCCCAGACGGGCCAACACGCTACGACGCAGGGTTATTGAGCACATCGCAACGCCGTTCGTACTGTTGGTCCATAGCCACGGGCAGTCACTTACCCACCGCACCTGCCCCTCGGAAGCTGCGAGCAGACCGTTTTTCACGAAAAAACTTATTTCGGCTGGCTGCCCGTCCAAAAAGCTCAAGCTATCCGACACTACCGCGTCCGCTTCCGGGAAGCGCTCGAACACCCGGAGTTCGGCATCAAGTTTCCCCGGTAGCCAGAGGTCGTCGTCATCCAGAAAAGCCAGCAGTTCTCCACGCGCCACGCGAACACCTGCATTTCGCGCCGCTCCTACGCCACGACGGTTGGGCAGCCGTAGCAAACGAATACGAGAGCTAAAATTCCGCGCGAGTACGTTCGCAGTGTCGTCTGTAGACGCGTCATCAACGACGATTACCTCAACCCGGCCCACCTTTTGACAGAGTGCGCTTTCAATCGCCTCGCCGACCAGGTGGGCCCGGTTTCGCGTGGGGATTACAACTGACAAAAGAGGGCGTGTCACAATGAAGTCTTTCGCAAGTAGAGATAAAGTTACGAGGTACCGGAACCGGATATATCGGGACGCGCGTTCACCGACCGTCAGGCAGTGGAGAACAGTACTCTGTGGTTGTCGCTGGCACAATAGTTAGCCACTGCCTCCTCAAAAGTTGCCGCGGGCGGTTTATCAATGACCTCAAAGTGGTGGCGATCCGTGGAGACATCGCCGCGCACGCAGACAACCGCTCGGCGACCGTTGTAGAGTTCCGGAGCAGAGTAGCTCGCGGATAAACCGATGCGAGCCTCAGTTGAAATATTCGAGGTTGAACCGTGAAGAGTCACTGGGTGATGAATGCTCATCTCGCCGGGACGCATTACCAGGTCAAATGGTTCGTCAAAGCCTGTTGGGACGCTGGTGATCCTACCGGAAAGCTCCTCCCCGTGCACCCGAGACCAGCCCTCCACTTGAGCTGACTCGGCCCCGGCGAGGGGTTGAAGCTCAGCGTTCGAATAGTGTCTCAGCAGAGTAGATCGATGTGATCGCGGCACCACGCGCAGACACCCGTTTTCTACGGTTGCCGGTGTTAGGCCCAGCCACATCGCCGGGGCGCGACCGTCTTCCAATCGTTCCGTCGCGCCGTCCTGATGCCAACCGACATAAGAAGTTGTTCTCCCGTACTTGTAAAACAACCTGGTTGATTTGAGCACGATGTTGGGGCCGATGATTTGTTCCAACGCGTCCAGCAGCCGCGGATGCCTGCTTAGATCCCAAACCCAGCGAAAATAGAAGTGGAGATTATCAAGCCGAGTCACGCGATCGCCAATCGCCTGGCAAGTCTTTTCAACTTCGGCGCGGTAGTGGGCAACTTCGTCCTCGGATAGGATCGGGACCGAGTGGAGGAACCCCAATTCTTCGTAGTCTGCTAACTGCCCCTTAGTAAGGATGGGGCCATCGGCTGTGGTCATGCTCTTTTCTCCGGCTGGTTCGTTGAGTAGTCCAGTCTAGAAAAAGGTTGGGAAATCGTCAACGAAAATGCCAAACGGTGTCGTAGTCCAGCGATTCTCCGGTTAGCGAGCCCGACCGGCTCCCCTACCGATTTACAATGAACCGGCAGTTGAGACGGCCCGACACGGAGCACTTCGACAAGCACGAGGAGGTGTGCAATGATCTTTCAATGCCGTATGGCGCACTTGGAGCGCGGTCCATCCTCGGATTCTCATGACACGATAGGAGGGTTGCTTGTCGGCAGAGATCACCGTTGGGGTCTGCGCGATCCTCAAGAACGAGGCAGACTATATCGAGGAATGGCTCGCCTTCCACACCCTGCAGGGTGTTGGCCGCATCCTCTTGTACGACAATAATTCCTCAGACGACACGTGTCAGCGCGCAGCATCGTTCGCCAAACAGGTCGATCTGCAGATCGTGCACTGGCCCGACTCGGCGAACGGTTTTGATTACACGCAGCGTCTTGCTTATCTAGATGGCGCGCGCCGGCTGGCTGGCCTGGCCGACTACGTCGCCTTTGTCGACATTGATGAATTCGTGTTTGCTGCTGACTATCTCCCGATGGGGCAGGTCCTGGCGCATTTTCCCGCTGACGTCGCCGCCATAGCTGTTAATCAGCGGGTCTTCGGCTCAGCAGCCCAGCCGTCATCGATGGGAGATTTAGTGACCTCTCGATTCACCATGGCGGCGGCCGCCGACCATTCCGAGGGCCACTGGTTCAAAACCATCGCGAGACCAGACCGCATCGTCGAGTTCGACAGCGTGCACAGCGTCGTCCTCAACTCAGGCGCCTATGTACTGTTGGACGGGCGTCCTTTGCCGCCTCGCCCCGAACATCCGGGAATCTCGAGCATCGTAGCCCAGGGTGCGTTGCGGCTGCACCATTACATCCTGAAATCCCGCCAGGAGTTTGAGCTCAAGAAGCTCAGATGGTCCGGCCAGGATCTTCGCGATCGCTACACAGATGAGTATTTCGACCTTCGCGACATTTCGATCAATGTGGTGTGCGACGAGCGTTTGAAGCCGCTTGCGGCACGCATTCACGAGATGATAAGCAGAGCAAGGACCGACGGAATGTAGCCCGGAAGGACATCTTCGAGAAGGTGTTCACACGTTTCGTGTCAAGGTGGTAGTGGAAAACGCGTTATCGAAGGTAAGACGATTGCGGTGGCTGCAGCCACGTTGGAAGCCAACGCAGTGAGAGGTCGTTCTAACACAATCGTTGTGAAAGCCGACAATATGACCAAAGCCACAGCAAACCAGCCCAGCGGAATAATCAACCAGACGTTCCCACATAAGGTTTGCATTAATCTCGATAGAAGGCCGAACCGCTGGCAAGAGATGCAGCGCAAATTTGAGCAGCACGGGATTCACTCAGTGCAACGGTTTTCGGCGTTGGACGGAGACGACTTGAAGATTCCTGCAAACTGGATGCACACGCCCGGTGCCTATGGATGCTTGCTTAGCCATTTGCAGGTCGTTCGCGAGGCGCGCCAGCGCGGTCTTCCCAGCGTCCTTATCTTTGAAGACGATGTTGTTTTTGATGATCAGTTGGAAACGAAGCTCGAAGCCTGCATCGAGGAATTGCCGTCCGATTGGGACATGCTGTTTTTCGGGGCTCTGCACAAGGATGAACCAACTAAAGTCTCTGAAAATATTGCCCGCATCACCCAGGCAAATTCGACCTACGCTTGCGCGCTCCGGTCTACCGTGTTTGATGCCTTCATTGAATTGAACAGCCAAACGGAAGAAGTGTTGGACAACAACAGTCTGCTGCTGCAACAAAAATTCAAGTGCTACTGCTTCATGCCACATTTAGCCTGGGTAGAAACTGATTACTCAGATGCCCAGCAACGCCTGGTGGACCACTGGTATTTGAGAGAATCACTGGTGGTATTTGGGCCGATGATCGATCGCCTTTTGAGCGAAACCACAGTTGTCTTTGCCTACCACAAATCTGTTGGCAGATTCGCTGCCGAAAACCTGCGCTTTTTGGTGCAGTACTACCAGAGATTTTTTTTCCCACTCATTGCTATCGTGATTGTCGAGCAAGGGACCGAACCAACGGTCGATTCAGCAATCCTATCCGGAAACTCTAAATATGTTTTCTGGCAGGATGACCGCGCCTTTAATAAAGAGCGGTGCTTCAAGATTGGGCTTAGCCATGCTGACCCGAAGCACGAGTTTTTCATCCTCACCGACAGCGACATCCATCTCGAAACTCTCGATATCCGAGCGAACTTAAGAATGTGCGAACGGTACGATTGCGTGATCGGCTTTAGTAAGATCATCGAGCTGACCAACGAAGACTCCATCCGCCTGCGAAATACCAGCACGACGCGAGGCATCGACATCACGAAAAACTATTCCCCAAACAATGGACGCCCGGGTTGTTGTCGCTTTCTTAATCGCGACGCGATCGAGACTGCAGGTGGATGGCCCGAGAAAGTAAATCCAGAAGCCGGACCAGTTCCATGGTTAGAGTTACAACAGAGGCTTCGAGTGTTTCAGTCACCCAATCATGCTCTACGTCTGCAGCAAGGTTGAAGACTTGAAAGCCTCGAAGTTGTCCCGGCTTGAACTTCCCTTTGCCTGCGCACTGCTGTCACAGAGAAATCCCGCGAAACAGACCGGCCCGGATTTACAGAGAACGTCGTGCAATCTCAGACAATTTCCGCGTCGCGCTCAACCAATAGCCTGGCCAACTCTTTCTCTACCACGTCCAACGGCATGGCCGTCAGCATCGGGAGATCATAGGGGAGCTGCCGACAAGCGGCGTGAAGATGGCGGCACCACAAGAGAACAGCCAGGTAAAAGTCTTCGCTGAGTCGTCCCAGCTGAGTCTCTTCACCGCGATACTCAAGGGTACCGTTGGAGTACGCATGCGTATACGGCTTCAAACTGTGAAAATGAACAATCTGAGCCCGCCAGGTCCAGCTTGGGTCATGCTTAAGATGGTATGCCAGGAAGTTATAGCGATAATCCGGGATCACTCTGACGGCGTCTGTATGCCGCACTGCAAGTGCATTCATGATGATCTCGTCAGTCCAGGTATTCAGACCATCGGCGATAGCGCGCTCGAGATTCTCCAGGTAGTGCTCTACCTCAGTCCGACAAAGGTCAAACCCTGCTCGCTGAACTGAGAACACACCAGTATTGATCCAGCGCGAGACAGGCGTCACCGGTTGATCGAGACGGAAGAAATCAGCTTGCGTTGCGGTCGGACGCCAAACCCCGACGCCCTCGAATTGGTTTGAATCTATGAGTCCAATATCGGAGGCCAGTAGTGGGCTCAGGTCGATTTTTGACATGAAAAGGGTGTCAAAATCGACGTGCACTATCGCGTCGCTCTCCCGATTCAGGATTGGATAAAACTTAGAGAAGATCGTCTTCATACAGGGACTGTCCAACAGCCGGCTCTCATCGGTACCGAAGGTGGAGAGCAGATCGTCGCGACTCACGAACCTCAGCTCGAACGGATGCCTCGATTGTTCCTTGTAAGCCGAGAGGATTTTCAGGGGCCTTTCGTCGTTGGTTGTCACCAGGAGGTCATACGTATTTTGATGAGCGAAGTAGCTGTTCAAACAGGCGAGATGCAGTTCGAACAGGTATTGCAATCCGTGATCGGACGCGTCGTGAGCGCAGTATAGAGGTACGTGGATGAGTGGGCGCGATAGTTGTCTCATACGGCACTGTCACCAGCGCGGCATGGCGTCCTCAGGGATGATATTTTTGTTTCTCAGCCACTCCAGCACGCGGTTGTAGAAGTGGTTATTTTCGAAGCTGCTAATGTCGATAACCGGCCACGCCTTCTTGTTGAATTTTTCGTCGACGCTGTAGTGGGCGATGTAGTGATCATCGCTGAGTGCGTTGGCGCCCGGCACGTAACACAGATCCATCGCCTTCATGCGAATGGCATTGTTCTCACACGCGGCCTGAAGCGAGTACATGCCGGCCCACCACTGCAGGTTGCCGTCAGTCTGCGCGTCCACGATCCATTTGTGGATCTCGATCCAATCGGGCAAAAGTTTCTTGAAGGTTTTTGCCTTGCCGATGATGGGGACGAAGCCGCCGTTGTAATAGTTGCCGCCATTCTTGAAAAAGGGCGCAATCACATATTTGTAATCCGTTAGGCTTTTCAAGTGCCACTCTTCGTAGATGTCCACGACGATGAGCGCATCGTCCTCGACGGGCAAGTCAGGGTGGGGTTTGAGGTGAAACATATCGCAATCGAGCACCTCGATGACTTGCTCGTCATCGAACGCGGCGATGACCTGACTCAAACCCAACTGGATATTTATCGGAAGATAGGCAAAATCCATCAGATCATTTCTGATGTCAAAATAGGCCTCGACCATGAGATGAGGAATGTCAGCTGCCCATTCACAAACGTCTCTCCTTTGATCTGTAAGAGTGTTGCGCTTGACCATCACAGCCAAAAGCTTCTGCCTGGCAACGTGCTCTCCATAAGTTGCCTGGTGATTGAACCAGAACAGCTCGAGCTGCATCCTGAAATAGTCGTTATTTACGGCGATGGGGACGCTGATCATGAAAGACTCAGGAAAGATGCAAAAACTTCTTGACGTAATTTTAGAATCATCGCGCAATCCCGCGTCGGAGGTTTTCCACCCTCTGAGCTTTGCCTTAACGTTTCCGGCTGGAAGGTGCCGTGCCCTCAGCTAGCGCGGCGGCCGAAAAAGAAATGAATACTTCTCCAGAAACTCTCTATTCTTCTCGACAGTTTCGCAAAGCCTTTCAACGGCGCCGTTTTTGTAGCCCTTGGCGGCCAGCATGTCTGTCATCTTCTTTTTCCAACGCGTATCGGCAGCCTTATGATTGTTCATCTGCAAATAACCTTCGACGAAAGTATCCCAATCGAGCAGTCGTTCCAAAAACTGCTTATGAAATAGTGGTCTCAGCTGTTGATTATCGAGCAGCGCCTGTCGAGTTTTTTCATATGAATCTTTCAACGTCCTCTCGGCCAGATTCCCACCCTTACGGTCGGCATTGCTTCCAATCCTGTAAATGCGCTGCAGGTAACCCAATTCGCTGTTGGCAAAGTGTTGCAGGCTCCTGCCGCCCCAGATATAAACTTCATCCAGCGCCATAGTGGGAATTCCGCCATCAGCATAAAAGTTTGATTCGGAGGCGTCGGGAATCTCAACAGCATCGTGATCCATGAAGATGAGTTTTACTTTCCACTGGCCGCTGTCCCAGAAGCTCTTCAATCCCACGTTTCGTGCAACAAACGATTCGCCCCGTGTATGACCTCTAACGCCTAACAGGGTGCCCCAGAACTTCGCGATCTGTTCCACCAGGGACAAGTAAATTCGATTAGCCCTCAAGCGATTCGCCGAAACGGAAAACGCCGCCTTCACGTATTTCTCGTAATTTTCATACGGGCAATCCGGAGGCTGATAAACACCCAGGATTTCGTCGAGAAGGCAATCTGCCAATTGCCGCGCGTTGTCCGGTGAGTACGCCACCTGCAAACCTTCTTTGAAATACCGGTCTGGCCCGGCACCTGAAAGGTAGCTATCAAGTCTATCCAATCGAAAGGAGCTCGTGCCGCAGAGAATCGCTTGCGCCGGAGCGACCTGACCTACGAATTGCGCGGTAAGACCTAATCCGTCCGGCAGATCGGGTAATTTAAGGTGGCCTTCGTCGACGAAGGCCGCGACGGATTCCTCCATGGCAACGCGCATCTCATCGAAACCCTTGCCAAAAGACTGCGGATCAGTGAAATAGTCCATCGTTCTTACTTCTGAGTTTTGACCGGGTATCCCGTAGACAGTCGACCTGGAGAAATAGGTGGCTATGGGCGCTTCAGTTTCATGCACGATGCGATAAATAAGGCCGAGCCTGGTTGCGGCCTGAGCCTCAAAACGCAAGAGCCATTGCATACAGCCGCCGTCAAGTCGGTGAGACGGTGGAACTGTGTATCCGTCGCGCGCATAAACGACGCTCAATGAATTGTCGCCTTTCAGGCCGGCCCGCTTAACTTCAAATTCAATGTCGCTGCCGGGCGGCTTGATAACCAGCGCAACCGTCGTCAGTGGATACTCGACAAGAGAATTGATTTCAGCAGTGGTCCTTTCCGACACCCAGTAGACTCTCGAAGTTTGGCCAAGTCTTTTCAGAATTTCGGCCTCATAGTCTGGCAGAAGACTTGTATTGCGTGTAATTTCGGTGTCGATAAACGCAGGCTGGGAAGGGTCCAGATCATTTACCCCGTCGGTAACGTACAATTGGCTAAGAATTTCAGCGACGACTTCCTCCGGTGTGAACAAGTAGCGCGCCAGCGAAAGCTTACAATGTTGACGAGACACCTGGATGAAGTCACGCAAAGCCGCGTCAGAGGTCCTTTTCCCATTGATCTTCTCATGAAGACGACTCAGTCTTTCGAGTTTGCGACGAAACTCACGAATGAAACGCTGGGTATCGGTTGAAGAATATCCTTCCTTTAGCACTGAGCTGACAATCTCTTCATGTTTACCAGGCGCCCGCTTAAGTTTTAGCTGTACCAGTAAGAAGTCGAAGCCGTCCAGATTATCCTTGGGAAGTTTCAGGACCTGATGTTCGAGCATCAGTGTAGCCAGCCGCCTGATGTACCAGGGGACGCCCGTTTTCTGTTTTGCAACGGCGATGAGGTTCAGGCAAAAGCCTTTGTTATAGGATCGATGCCGTAGGAATTCATCAAATAATTGATAGCACCGCGCAGCGTCGTGAAACTCAGATGTGAGAAGGTTAAATAGACGTGTCTGGTGAGGCATGTGCGAGAGCCTTCCAGGATTTTTCATATCGCAGATTTTGGGGTGCCAGGCGGAGTGCCAGATGAGATGTTTAGATTAAAAGCGCAATCGTAGGGCCAGTCAGTGCGTCGTCCTTTCACTGGCTGTCCCTACGATCCACGATGCAGTTCGCTTTTGGGATACGAGCCGATTTCAGTTCGGAAACTACCAGTATCCCTTTCCCCTTATGGTTTGCCTGGCCGGCGTCCGACGGGCACCTTACCGCCACCGGGGGGCTTGCCAACCGGAGGCCTACCAACAGGGGGCTTGCCAACCGGAGGTCTACCAACGGGCGGCTTGCCAACCGGAGGTCTGCCAACAGGGGGCTTGCCAACCGGAGGCCTACCAACAGGGGGCTTGCCAACCGGAGGCCTACCAACAGGGGGCTTGCCAACCGGAGGCCTGCCAACCGGAGGCTTGCCTTTGGGTGGTTTTCCCGGATAGTACTTCTTGGTGTCGTACTTTACGCCGCCACCACCTTTCTTTCCTTTCTTCTTCTTCATCAGCGATGCAGGACGACCAAGCGCGACTGCAATTGCCTGGAAGAGGTCAGGCGTACACTTGTAAAATGCCGGGAGAATGTCGTACAGAGTCTCTGCGCAACTCCTCTTGATTGTGATTAAGACGGGATCCTGTCCTCCGCCACCACCGCCACCCCCCTTACCTTTTTTGCCTCCCATAACTTTCCTCCTTCAAACGATTCAAACTGAATGTTTGTCATACTTGACGGGTAGGCGAAAGAGCGACACCTTGAGTTTCGCCACCCATTTCCAAAGATAAGACCCAACTCCTTGGTAGAAACCCGTCGTCAGTAACGCGGAAGGTGTCTAACCATTTCCGGTTAACCTTAACTAAGAGGCTAAGGTTTACTGTTGAGTGGGGGTCTCGTGAAACGATCCAAATCATCTTTCGGTGCAGCAGGCTTATATGCAGGCTTCGGGAATGCCTTACAGGCACCATTGGATCCCCCTTGCGGCCCAGTGCCTACGCGGAAGATGCCCCAGGCGCCGTTTCTAGCCTGAGCAGGAACAAAGGAGGTGTAGAGGTAGTCTCCGGCTTGTTTACCCTCCCCACCAGCTTTGTCTATCAACAGATCGAAATGATCCGACGAACCGTGATTGTCGCGCGATCCGATCCACTGCGACAGACTGTTACTCCCAAGAATGGTGGAACTAGTGTTGTAGGGGTTCCGCTGCCAAACGTGACCATGCAGCGAAAAGACCTGAGAAGTGCCGCTGCCGAATGGATGCGTCAAGCGAAATCGAGCACTGTCTCCAACCCCAGCTGTGAAAATCGGGGTCTTAGGATCCCCAAATGCCACCGGTGGACTCTTCTGAGCAGTCGTTAACTGGTTCGACGTCATGCACGAGAAGTCTCCTGTCATGTTGTTCGTGTAACGGAATTCCCAGGGTTCCGTTCTATAGTTGGCAGCACCGCCGTTGGTCCCACCGTTTATCCGGAGGACATCGCTGATCATCAGCGCAAACTCCCGAAACGGCTTGATGGCCGGTGGCGTGACGGTTGCCGAAGTACGCGATGTAGGCGGATATGGAGCAGCGGGTGCACCAGGCGGATCGCAACTCCCAAGGTTCGCTGCCTCGCCACACTTCCAGGTCGAACCCGCAGGTTCGATAATCATCGACCCGAACAAACCGTTGGGGTTCTGGAACATCAAGTCCGAGGGGAAGAGATTGAGCGAACCGAATTCCACTGGAGTATAGGTCAAAGTGCCGTTAGCAGGGGCATCAACCTTACCCGCATACCAGGTATATTTCTTTGTTTGCCCGACCGGTACCACCTGTTCAGCATCAGTCGGAACGGCCTGATTCGTAGTGTTCCAACCGACATTCGCACCACTGGATTTTGCCGGATCGTAAGCAAGAAGTTGGGGATGCAATCCTACATAGCTCGAGGCCGTATGCGGGTCCAGATCTCCATTAAGTGGGGGCACCAGATCTAGCGCGACCGTGAATATCTTGGAATTGAAGGCGATCTTATTCGTCAGGTTCACCTGAATACAGTCTCCTGCATTCGCGCGCAGAACGAGCGGCTCAATTGGCACGTTGGGTTTGAGCTTGAAGGAGCCATCCAGGTCTTCGGAGCGCACGTACATGAGCCCCAGGTCGTTTTGCAGAAGGTTAGTGGAAATAGCGTTATTGAAAACCAGGTTCTTGCTCGGCAGCGCAGCCTCTGCTGTTACTGCCGTGATGTTGAAGACTCGATTACAGGCCGCCCCTGATCCCGATACACATGGGACCGATGCTACGTTCGCGGGACAAGCGGCGTAGGTGGGAACCGAGCCCGGCGCAACCGGTTGATTATTCGGAAGCGGCATGACCTTTGTGAGTATGGGATCAGATCCGGGATTGGTAGTCTTGGCATCCGGATCATAGGCCCTGAGAATTCCCCATAGGCCATTAGCCAGACCAAATTCATCAAAACTTGGACTGTAGAGATGGTCAACACAATTGACGTCAGACATCTTGTCAGGACATTTCCGAGCTGTATTAGGCGCCGAAGATGATGGCACCTTGAAGAGAAATTCAAAATGCTCTGAGAGCCCCATGGCTTGAGCGCTGCGATAACCGGAGTTTTTCCAGGAGGGTTCGGCAAACCAGTTTGGACCCTGGAAATTGAACTGGTGCGCGAAGACATGCGCTCCCACGAGTACCCGCACCTGCACATTGTCACCCTGATAAGCCCGCATCAAGGGCGTCATCGGGTCGGGCTCAACCCTAAATTGCTGTTGACTGGGAGAAAGCGTTGCATTAAAGGCAGCCTGAACCGAGTTGTCGAATACATAGGACATGTCAATCATCTTGCTGGGACGGGTGAAATTATTTTGCGGTTGCAAGCGCATCACAATTGGCTCATTTGTATAGTTGACCGATTGCGTGCCAGCCGGCGTGGCGGCGACGCCAGTGGTGACCAGCGACGGCGTCGATGGCTCATTGATGGCGAGGTTCTTGTTGATCCAACCCACCTTCGGGTTGCTATTCGCATTTTGCGATGCAGGATTGGAGGAGGAAAAATAAGCGAGTTGCAAGTCCTGAAACTCCAACATGAATTCGCGATAGCTGTCTGCGGGATTCGTGGTAAGGATTCTGGCCTGCCAGCTGGTTGGCCCGCCATCTGAGCGCGTAGCAGGGTTAGGAAAAGGCGTAGCGCCATCATTCGACGTCCAGGTGGAATCCTTGGGCTCAACCAGCAGGCCGGCATAGAGGCCAGCCTGTTGATGCGTGGAAGGACCGAAGTGATCGTGTGTAAACACCGTTCGTAGCGTCCGTTCTTTATCCGCATCGTCGACTTGGGGATCAAGGTACCAGCGTTGAATGGTTGTTTGCGCGCCCAACCAGCTCATGCATACCGGCCGGCTAGTGGGGGTCCAATCTCTCGGGCAAGGCTGGCATCGCAGCGCGGCCGGATTCGCCGCGCAGTCGAAGATTTCTGAGGGAGGGGCATGGAGCGTTTTGTAAGCGGGATCTGCAGGATCCATTAGTGGCGTTCGCGTATTGGTAGCGACGTTAGTCACTATGCCCCCGCCCGCATTGATGGCATGGATCACCTCCTGCACTTCTTCCGGTGCGAACGTACCGTCTTCATAGTTGAAGCCGTTACCTGCGCCGTCGGAAGAAGTTACATCAAACTTCACCAGATGAATGTGCTGACCCAGAATGTCCGTAGGAGTGCGCACCTGGAAGTCATCAACCACATAATAGTTGGGTACCAGATTGGTGTGCCAATACTCGATGATGTCTCCAGTATTACCGCGGAAGAATAGAGGTTCCGGCTGACGTCCAGGTCTTCCAAGTGTAAAGTCGATCGTGGGCTGGGCATCCTGCCATAAAGTCAGCATGCGCTGCTGCGGGTAGTGCCAGCCCTTCTTGTTGAACTTGACATTCGCCTGAATGGCCGCGGCCTTGTAGCGGCGCAGGGTGCCAACCGGATTGCCATTGTCATCGATTGCCGGGTCGGCGAAAGGCGCGCCCTGCTGAGGACCCAGCGGCAGCCCGTTTAGCACAAAGCCAGTCGGTGGGGTGTTAAGTGTGGTTTGCGGATTGATGCTATTCGACGATGGACAACTGCCTGCTGATCCATCTGGAAAGAACGACGCTTGACAGCGTCTGCTGAAATACTGCATCGCCACCTTTTCGACCCGCGTTCCATCCTCGGGCAGCTGGATAGCATTCATCGTTGCCAGATCCTTGCTCCAGTCAAATTGATCGTGGCTCTCGTAAGCGACTGTGCCATCTTTAACGACGTGGCGTGGCAAGCCTCCGTCCATGGGGTTCCCTAATGAATCCTTCGCAAAATCCATCGGCGGATGCGGGGCGCGGGCGCCTGCGATTCCGGGAATAAAGAACGGAAATCCGGGAGTTTCCGTCACATTCGCGCCGGTGGGATCGGGAACCGCCGGAGTGTTAAAAACAATCTGTCCGTTTTCTATGAATACGGGCGATGGCAACATAGCCATGGGGATCGTCGGCAGCGGCACGAGAGCCGGTATCGGCGTTCCAGCCATGATTTCACCATCCGGCAATGCCCGAGCTCCTTTGACCGGAATCCCATCCTTGAGTTCTGTACCGCCCTCGAACACATCATGCGTACGCCACATGGCCCACATGCCCGCGGCGAAGTGCGGATAGAAATGGCAGTGGAAGATCGAGTCGCCCACCACCTTATTCCGGTTGCCGCTGCCGTTATAAACCATCTCGAGCGTGTAGCTGGCGCCGGGGCTAATCATTTGACTATCCAGGTAACTGGACTCATCACTGTTGGGCGACTGCAACCACTGATGCGCGTGCTGGTGGTGAACGTGCGTCACGTCTCTGCCGCCGTGAAGAATCCTGAATTTCAAGTGATCGTTAATGTAGCTGTGATAGACGTTGGATGGATCATCGGGGTAATAAGCTCTGGTCGCTTTTAGCAGTCCGGGGAGCTTGTAAGGTGTAGCCAGGGAGTAGGCGGCACTGGCGGCGCTCGCGAATGCCGGCGACTGAAGTACGAGCGTCGTGTTGTTCGTAATCGTCTTTACAGTCCCGCGGACAATGCTGGGACTGGCAACCAAAACCAGTGTGTCTCCAACCTTCACTTGCGTTGTGAATTGGGTTCCACTTCCGGTAACTGTCGCATTGCCATTCGTCATCGTCACGGTGCCGTTAAGTGTAGGCCCGAGAGGCTGTCGGACGTTCGCGCAATTCGGATTGGGTGGAGTTGGCCCATTGTTATCTCCAAGCTGTGAGGGCGAACACAAGAACGGCAGGGGAGGCACAGTCGCTCCTGGCGGCTTCGCTTGCGGGGAAGATGCTAAATAAGCCCCGCCGGCGCTCCCGGTCGATGTTGCCGCAAGGATCAGCTGGGTATTATTCGTGATCGTTTTAACGGTCCCGCGGACTGTACCCGGACTGGCCTGCAGGGTCAGTAGGTCTCCCACCGCGAGTTCTGATTTGAACAAGGTCCCCGTCCCGTTAACTGTCGCGCTACCATTGGTAAGTGTCACCGTACCCGTAGTGGACTGAGCCCACGGAACGGGTGGTTGCGCCGGAGGTGGAGGCGGAGGCGGCTGCAGACTAGCGTTAGCTGGTACGTCCACCACCATCGCCGGATCGCCCACTGACCACGCGCTCAGGAAAAACTCTTCAAATTTACAATCGACGCAATTGCCCATCGGGCCCACGCCGATTCGATTGGCGTAAATCTCTGCGCCAATGCCGCCCGTGCCATAGTTGATGGCAAAAGAATCCTGTCCAGCCTGAGTTGTCTGGGTCATCGGACTGGAATTGCTGAGTACTTCAAACGCCTGGGTCGCAACCGGACCCAGTGCTCCATGATAAATAATCGTAAACTCCCGATAAGGCTGCCGCCGGTCGGGCGCTGCAGGGTTCTTGCAGAAGAGCGGATCAACGCCCGGAGGTGTGACGGCCGCGTTGGCATCGCAATTCACTTCGGGTTGAGTGAATCGCCCGGCCTTCGGGCCCGTAATCATTGCGGTCAGATCCGTGTGCACGATGTTTCGGACGCAGGGTGCCACGCAGGAATTGTCTTTATCCAGCATGTTCAGGATCGGAGTATTCGCAGGAATCGTCGTCCCATCCGGGTATTTGGAGCCGCCGGGATAGACCTTGGTGTAATCAATTTTGGGATGATCGTCAGAAGTGGTGCCTGTAGTAACCAGCTTGAGATCCTGCTGGGTTACTTGACTGCGGTACCATTCTGCCCCGGCAGGCTGGACATTGACGGCTCCAAAGAGTCCTTCCGTCAGTTGGTTGCCGTTAGAGCTGGTATCTCCCATGGTGTAAAGCAGAAAAGTTCCTTCTGCCTTGGCGAAGAGTGTGTACGTTATTGGAGCGGCTGAAGCCGTCGCCAGGCTGGATTCGTTTTTCCCGACAAACGAACCGTCATCCTGTGGTCCGTTGACCCACTCCATACCTTGGACGTGTAAAGACACTTCCGACGTGCTGTGGGGAAGACCGGGAGGGTCGGTCGCGGCAACAGGCTGCGTAAGTATGAAGTTGTCTTTCGGTATGTTGTTGGTAAGAGTAATCGTGAGGCAGTCTCCTACATTGGCGCGGAGCACCAATGGTCGTGCTCTTTTGTCTGCTCTCAGTTGAATACCTAAACCTCCTGCCGTGTCGCGCTTGAGCGCAAAAATCATCCCGTTGGGCATCATTGCGCCGAGGCGATTAAGCATGAAGGGTTGGGCGATGGCCACCACGTCGGCGTTTATGATTCGCTTGCACTGGGCCGGCAGCGCCACTGTGGGCGTAACAGCCGGTCCGCCCTTTGGCGGCTCATCGGCCTTAGCATTCATTAGCGTCGCTTCAGATCTCACCGGATCCACCAGCGGCTTCGTCCCAACCGCCTCGGAACTACCCGGCGTCGAAGCATCGCTACTGGTGGAAACTGCTGGCGACTCTGGAATAGTTGCCGGGGTCACAACCGTCAACTTTTCCGTCGGAGTATCCGGGGTTTGCGCTCCGACCATTCCCGCGCCGAAAAGAAAGACAACCACTACCAAGTAACGAACGAGGCTTGAGACATTACTCTTCTGGCCGAGCATGTGAGTTCTCCTTCTAGATTTGGTGAACGGCGAGTGCATCGCGGATTGAGGATCAAGTTCGAGCCGGCTAGGGAGCCGGGTAAAGAGCTAACGAGCTAAAACTGTCATTAGCGGAAGTATGAAAAAGCCGTCTTGTGAAGAAACGACGAGCAACCCTGGATTTTGTTGACAGGCGAAGCGTAGTTCTCTTACCCTCCGGTGTCAAGCAAAATTCCTTGCTAAATGTCGGAACCTCGGAGCCAAATCCTCAGTCGGTAGTTTTTCAGCGACTTTCTCAGAAATCTTCAACGTACGAGTTGGTTTCGAGAGTTAGGCAAGACACTGATTGAGTACTCAACCGGCAGCGCAGGCTCGACTAAATAGTTCTCTTTCCCTCCCGAAAGGCAGACCAACTTGTCAGCTCCAGTAGTAATGAAATTTGGCGGCACCTCTCTTGAAGACGGCGCGGCCTTCCAACGTGTAGCTCATATCATCGACTCGAATTCGAGTACGAATGTGGTAGTGGTTGTTTCAGCTATGAGCGGCGTAACGGATGCCCTCATCAGCAGTTTTCAAAGGGTTGTTAAAGGCGAAGCTGCCGAAGCGTCACAAACACTCGACGTGCATTTTGAACGGCACCTGAGAGTCACCGGTCCACTGGGCGAAGCAGCGAGTGAACGAATGCGAGCGGTCATCGATCGCAGCCGGCGCGAAATCGTCAAACTGTTGGACCAGGTTTCCGCAAGCCGAGTGACAACCGCCCAGGGGATGGACGCGATGGCTTCACACGGTGAACGCCTTTCCGCCAACCTGCTAACAATTGTGTTGGAGCAATACGGAATACCGGCGTCGTATGTGGACGCTCGCCGTTGCATCATTACCGACGAACAGCACGGAAGTGCGAAGCCTTTACTTGCGGAAACATGGCGCCAGACTCGCGCGGAACTTCAGCCTCTCATCGAAGCGAAAAGAGTCCCGGTCCTCGGTGGATTCATTGCTGCTTCACGGAATCGCGTGACGACCACACTCGGGCGGGGTAGTTCAGATTACTCAGCAACCCTGTTTAGCGCTGCGCTGGGCGCGCGTGAGACCCAGATCTGGACCGACGTTGACGGCGTGATGACCGCCGACCCGAATCTGGTTGACGGCGCGAGGACGGTTTCCCAAATTTCATATGATGAGGCGGCAGAGTTGGCTCGCCTTGGGGCCAAAGTTCTACATTCGAAGATGATCCAGCCTGTTACTGAACAGGAGATTCCAATCCGGATTTTGAACTCCCGTGTTCCTGAACGTAGCGGGACACTGATTTGCTCCGGCAACCAAGCCCCAAACGGGGCGGTTAAGGCAATCGCCTGCAACACCCGGCAGGCGAGAATCGACATTACGTCTACCCCGGCATTCGTGGCCAACGGCTTTCTCCGCGCAGTAAAAGGGATTTTCGATCGTCATCGCGTCGGGATGCAGATCGTCGCTAAGTCGGAAGTCGGTGCTTCATTCATTTGCGAGTATGCTGAGGCACCGCCCTCCCTGGTTCAGGATCTTGCGAAAGTTGGCTCGGTGGAGACTAGAGCACAGCAAGCTACTGTTAGCTGTGTAGGGGAAGGCTTAAAGGAAACTGCCGGGAATTTGCAGCAAGTTTTGCGAGCCATCGATCCCACGGTTATCTGGCACAGCACGTCAAGCATTAGTCTGGTATCGATGGTAAACCCGGAACGCGTCCGCCCTTTGGTTCGGCACATCCATCAATGCCTATTCCCGTCAGAACCACTTGGGTGAGCGGTGGCTGAATACGATTGTAGGGGCGGCACTCCGTGGCCGCCCTTCGTCGGCTTCCATTCAATCTTCGAAAGATGACGCATGCCAATGGAGGGTGGCCACGGAGTGGCACCCCGACAATGAAACTCATTTGCGGTTTGCCGCTTCTGAGATAGCTTTGGAAAGTGCAGCGGGCGATGAGAGCCCATAGGCTCTGGTCCAATAACCAGCCCTATCGTTACCAATCAGGATCATCGGAGTATGGTCATTCTTATCGACCACTCCGGCTCCGAGCGCTTTCAGCAGTGAAGTAATATCGGTTTGGTCGCCGGTGACAAATGTCCATCCGGCTCCCGCTTTGAACTTGGCGGCAAAGTCATTCAGCCTTGGAGGAGTATCGGTGGTGGGATCGACGCTGATCGAGATCAATTTTGCATCGGGAGCGGATGTCGCCAGTTCCTGCTGGACCCTCCGAAAGGTCGCGGTCAAAGGCGGACAGATAGTGGTGCAGGTAGTAAAAATGAAGTTGATGGCTACCGTCTTGTCTTTGATGAGATCGCTGTAGAAGTTGAGCCGATTACCATTTTGATCGACGATCGGAATGTCTGGGATTCGCGCGGACGAAAACGAAGACGCATCGACGGACTCTGTCACTGGAGTAATAGCGTTAGTCACATCCTCCTTTACAGGCTCCACTAGTCTGAGCGCCATTCCACATTTTGGACATTTACGTGCTCTGGTAGACGTAACTTCCGGGTGCATCGGACAAACAAAGCGTTTGGTAGCCTCTGGCTTCGTACGTTTTTGGGCACTTACGAAGTTAGATTCGGAGATGGGCCAACAGATCGCTGCAAAAACCACAGCCACAATAAACGCTCCGTTCAGCAGCCGGTTAGTCACTCTGAGCACGACTTGGAACCTCCCTGAAAATTTCATTTGATTTCGATCCATCCGCCTGCCGGTACGAACTGTTTTGTTTTCAGGTCAACTGTTATCACATGTGCGCCCATGGCCCCGACGCGACGATTTGGACCATAACTGATTGCCGGTGTCAGGCCGGTGCGATACTCATAAAACCCTTCAAGAACCTGAATCAGCTTTTCGCGACTCAGATCCTTGCCCGCTTTCTTCAAAGCCTCAGCGAGGATTTTTGCGGCGCTGTAGGCGGACATCTGAGCAGCGACATGCTTTGTCGGGAGTTTGTACTTTGCAGCCAGTGCGCGAAACTCATTCAGCCCTTCCGCGGTTTGATCGGCAGGTGAAGTCGGAAAAGACAGAAACAACTTACCATCGAACCCGGCCGGTGCTTCGAAGATGCCGGCGCCGGCGCTGGCACTGGGAAGAAAAACCGACGGAAACCAATTGATCTTCTCAGCCTCTCTCAGAAACGAAATTGCGTCGATCGAATTGCCCAGAAAGAATACTACGGTCCGATTCGTCTGCTTCAGCTTAGGGATGGCGGCGGTATCAAACGCGGCGGCCTCATAGTCGTAACCTGGCAGCGCGCCCCAGCCCTGCTTCTTACCCTGGTCCCTGATGGCCTCGACAGCGTTTGCGTTGATTTCGCTTCGGGGATATACGACAGCGACACCAGGGTTCTTGAACTCGGGTCTGCTGGCGGCAAAATCGACCAGCGCGCGAAGCTGCCCGTCTGTTCCAGACAAGAGATAAAACACCTGGCGGTTCAAGGGAAATCCTGTCTGAGGGTAGAGCGTTAGTGGACCGATCAGCGGCACCTCTTTCCGGGCCAGGAGCGGCGCCAGCTCTCTTTCAGCGCCGGCAATGAATGCCGCCGTCATAGCGAAGACCTGCCCGTCTGTGAGCAACCGTTCGAGGTTCGCCCGGGTGGCAGCTGGAGTTTCGCCGGTCTCGATAAACTTTAATTCGAAACGACGGTTGTAAATTCCACCCTGGTTGTTGAGTTCATCGAAGAAAGCGCTGGTTACAGCCTTCACGGCCTGGCCCATCTCAGCGAGTGGGCCGGTTGCAGGGATCGCGCTCCCAATCACGATCTTGTTTTCATAAACTCCAGGATCCTGATCCTTGCCCAGGCGTTTCAGATAGGCAATCAGGTCCGCCAGGTCCCCGCTGGTCATCTGATAGCGAGGCATTATGTCCAGCAGTTTATTGCCGGCCGGATCAATGCCACGCGTAATAGCCAACTCGAGGCCGCGCTCGGTATAGGCGGGATGCCGTCTGCCGTCGGTATGCGTCAAACCATAAGGCTTGGTCAGCGACTCCCAGGTTAAGTTTGATGGATCGACGCCACCTTCGGGCTTGCCCTGCCCGTTGAGACCATGACAGTTTGCGCAGGGCAGCGCGCTTCCCGGGACCTCCAGGGATGATTCGCCCAGGTACGCCAGGATCTCTTTGCCTGATGCACTAGTACCCTGTACGTAAATTTGTTTGCCGCGACGCTGACGGAGTTCTGAATCGTCGTCCGCCGCCACCTGGCTCTGGGCTTTCCCGTCCGTCGCCAACGAAAAAACCACACTCGCCAGGACGACAATGAGGATCGAATTTGCCACGCTTTTCATAGTGTTCTGAGCCAGGCAATAGGAACAAGAGGAGGACGATCGACGAAAGCACACGAAATAACTCAAACTGAAGGCGTCTCTTTCGTGCCGCTTCGTGTGGGTTCGTGGATCGTTCTTAGTCTTTCGGAGACTGCCAGTAAGTTAACCGCGTTGAATTACTTGTCGCCGGTTGGCTTGTCGTTGAGTACGCTCTCGACAACTTTGATTAGCTCATCGCTCTGCGCCAGGCCGAACGCCTTTTTCCATAACCCGGTGCGCTCGTTGCCAATGATGAAGATATTGAGATGGTCTTGTTTGTTGGCAACCAGATGGCCCAGCTTCTTCAAGGCTAGGTCTATGTTCTGTTTTTCACCAGTGAGGAAGTACCAGCCCGGCCTGGCGTTCAGCTTCTTCGCATATTCTTTCAAGTTGGCCGGGGTATCAACTATCGGATCCACGCTGATCGAGATGATATGAACATCCTTGCCCACCCGATCGCCCAGCGCTTGCTGCATTTTTTCCAGGTTGCGTTCCATTGGCAGACAACTGCCCGGGCAGGTGGCAAAGAAAGAGTTGATGACTACTACCTTGCCAAGTAAGAGATCGGTGTAGAAGCGCATCTTTTCACCCTGCTGGTTAACCAACACCACGTCGGTGAAGTAAGTTTGAGCCGCGGACGGCGTGGCGGGCTTTGCTTCTTGCGGCTGGCTAGGCGCCTGCTTCTGGCTCGACCCGACGACGGTTGCCGTCGTATTTGCTTGCGCTTGATTCCTGACCTGCGCAACGGTTGGAGTAACTGCCAGAGCAATCGTCGACATTGATATGGCCCACCCGGCGACCCATTTGGTCACTCTGCTTCGCTTGGCGTCGGGTGCGACTGTGTCATTTATGTTGTACATGTAGGGCTCCACCATTTTACCGAGGGGCGATTGTGACGTGGCTCACTTCCTTTCCGAACCCTGCCGGTAAGCCGGTTCCTGGGATGCAGAGCCGCGAGCCCTTCAGGCTGAAAACCGCCAATACACTTTCACGCAATCTGGCAACTCAGCGTAGACAGCCAGCGAACCTTAAATGCCTCTGATCTCATTTTTCTATCGCCTGAAGAGTCAGCGGTGGTAACTGGTTAAAGCGAAATCCCAGCGAAGGACTCTGGAAAAAGACATAATAGACCCCAGCTTGGGGCGGCACAAAGCTCATTTCATATTCACCACCGGCTGCTGGTTTGGCGGCTGCGCGTTGCTGCCAAATGCCGGGCGCGAGAAACACCAGCACACCGAAATCCTCAATATTCTCTTTCGGTCTATTAGTTTCTGTATCAATAACTTTGAAGCGTACGTTGTAGCGCACGCCGACCCGCGGGTTTGTTTCCTTCATCACGGGCACAATCTTGATTGGAGCGGGCCCTTGGCGGACCAATCGCGGATTCTCGGCAACTGTGAAATTGAAACAGTTGACTACTCGCGGAGAATCCAGCAGAAAGGCGACATCGTAGTGGCCCGCGTCGGCGAGCCTGACAGTAGTTGTGTAAATCCCGCCGGCCGCTTCGCGCAAACCGTTGTCTAGAATGAGCAACGCTTTGGGATCGCGGCGATAATTCTGAAAGCTTCCCATCGGCGCAGCCATTCCTTCGGTGTAAAAATAGATCATTTTGTCGGCAGGATTTGCGACCAGCACTGAACCATTCTCCGGACCTGGAACAACGGCATCAGCCAGCGAGGCGGCGGGTGATTCCTTAGGTGCGTGCTCGCCGGCGGGGAAGCGTGAGACTGATGCTTCTTTTTCAAGTCCAGTGAGCTTGATCATGGTGACAAACTCACTACCAGATGAACGCACGTAGGCAAAATCCGTGGTAAAGGTGATCTGGTCGGCGCCGACACCAACTGGCACTGAATGGATCATGCGATTAGCAGACACATCGAAAATGTAGACAGTGTTCTCAAGTGGATTGACGGCCAAACCAAACCTTCCCGACGGTGAGATGCGGATTGTCCGTAGACCTGGTTGCGCCTTCATCCGCGCAAGAATAGCAAAGCGCGACGCGTCCAGCGCCACGATCGTCCCATCACCTTCGTTCCCGACATAAACCGACTTACCCAGAGACGAGACCACAATGGTCGCGGGGAGCGAGCCCACCTTTACATCGGTTACTTTGGCCAGCCTCCGCACGTCTATTACCGATAGAGTTCCGCCTGTTTTGTTGGTTACGAAAGCCAGGCTGTCATCATCAGAGAATGCTATTTCGTGGTGACCCAAACCAGTCTTAATCCGACCAGCAACTTTCAAAGATTCGGTGTCGACTACCGTGACCCCGTCATCCGCTTCCGACGTCGCGTCGTTGCCCACCCAGAGGTATCTGCCGTCATGCTGCAAAGCGATCCGCATGGGTTTCGTTCCAGCATCAATGTTGGCAATTGGTTTCCAGGTTTGGAGGTCAATCACGGCCACCTGATTCGCTGCGGGCATGGAAACATAGAGCCGCTTCCTATCGGCGCTCATAACCCAATCTTCGCCGGAGCTGTTCAAAGCGATCAGCGTGTACAGTTTGCTTCCGCCGAACCCGGAAAGCGGATCAATAACCGAGATGTTTGGTTCGTGATTGAGAGCCAGAACGAAAAAGGAATTGAGATCAAGGGTAGGGCGCTGGCTAAAACTAGGTTGCAGAAACTGCTGGATCTTCTCTCGACATTCTTTGGCATTCGGAGTTTGTGCCCCTGTTCGCCGATCAATCCAGGCTACCGGACGAATATTTCTAAGCGACTGCCTGCCAGTCGTTTCGACAATCTTGAATCTTACCTGAGCCTCGGTGCCCGCCAACAATTCATTGGGAACCCGCTGCTCAGGAGCAACGGACTCCACGTTAAATTCCACCGAGATGCCGTCTGAGTTGTAGACTTGCGGCGTGCGAACTCGCTCGGGTGGCAAGTTCGGTTTGCTTTTGTCCTGTGCGTTGACCGCAGACCCGGCCGATGCCAGGAGTAAGGCGATCACGATCAAGAGGCGGGCGTGCATGATCAAGAAATTAGACACCATTAGAATATCTTGGCGATTGGATTTCTCATCCTGTAAGGACGCAACGTTTATAGGAATTAGATCTAGAAACATTTTTGCGGCTCGAGAGGAGGCCACTTCCTATCTAACCCGCTCCAAAGTTCTTTTGTAGGTTGTTTGATCACCGATGATCAAAGTGTCGCCACACAACTCGTACGGCCGCGCCTGGTTTGTACCGACCTGGCTAGGATCCCACGCACCTTCAACCTGCACGGTGATATTGACATCGTCAACGGTGTACGTGCCGTAATATGCAATGTAGGCGTTAAAGATAGCCAGCGCTTCGTTCGCAGTTGGGTTATCAGGTGAAGCGATCGTTACCGGGGGCGTAGTCATAATTTGGATCGAGGCGTGGCCGGTCGCGTCATAGATGAAATAACCCGACGGCGGATTGCCGAAGGTGTATGGCACCCACTTGCCGGTGTTTGGATCGACGTCTTCAGCGGAGATTAGTCTCCACGTACCGACAAGATGTTCTCGTGCGCTCGCTGGAGAAGATTCTTTCGAAGTGATTTCTGAACTCACTGTGCTGCTCCTTCTTAAAGGAATGAGGTTAACGCGGGAAGATCGCGAAACTGAGACTGCTTGTCGAGAAACCAGAGTATAGCGCACTCTGATTACCGACAAGCATTATTAAACTCAGTTGCCGGGGGCGGTGCCACCCGTCTAAATGTACTCTCTAGACTTTCCGGTTTTGGAGATGGCGATCAACCGGAGCGTTAGTGCTAGAATCCATCACTTGCTTAATGGGGCTGCGGGGTTTTTTCTAACCCTTTCTTCTTGAGCATACAACGACGCTACCCACTTTCAGAGGAGGCTTCCCCAATGGCTTCACCTCGAATCGTGCTGACGGCTTCATCCACTGAAGCGAGTGAGTGGGGCCACAGCATCTGGCAACAGATGTTGTCGGCCGCCGTCCCACACAAACTCAGCCACACCATCTTCAATAAGGTTTCTTTTGATAACGAATCATGGCCGGACGGCCGGGCGAAATATGTCCCCAATGGCCTGCGCATGGTCGAGACTCTGTTGCTGAGGGAGTACAGCGAGGAAGACGTGGTTACTTGCTACGTTCATAACCTCGACAAGTTTATCGGTCCCGAGACTAAGGTGGTGGCGATTCACGCCCACAATCCGCTCGGGATCTCCTATGCCACAGACGTCTACGCCAAGATCTTCGGCGAAAATCTGACACCCCTCAATGCCCATGAGTTTCTCAAGATTGTTACTCATCCGGTAATCCAAAAATATCGGCCAAAGATTGTGGTTGGCGGCCCGGGGGCGTGGCAACTGGAAAAGGCAAACCGGCTTGACGAGTTTAAGATCGACTACCTGATTGACGGCGAGGTCGAACGCGTTTTCAACGATATCTTCGCGCGTATCATGGCCGGCGATCCATCATTGCCGCGAATCATTAAGGTCCCGAAAGAGATGCAGGCAACCGTCGAAGAGATACCGGTGGTCCGTCATCGTTCGACGTTTGGGGTGGTTGAGATCACCCGCGGTTGCGGACGTGGTTGCCAGTTTTGCGGGCCGGCCACAAAGGTTGGCCGCTCGTTTCCGTTAGAGCATATTCTGCAGAGCGTGAGAGTGAACGCCGGTGAGGGAGCGGACGAAATACTGCTTGCCTCCGAAGACATGTTTCTTTACGAGCAGTTGCCAAACTTCGAAACCAATGTGCCCGCTCTGGAGAAGCTACTCAAAGGCATCATCTCCGTGCCCGGAATCGAACTCATCCAAACTTCACATATTACGATGGCTCCGGTCGTGAAGGATCCGTCCATTATTGAGCGCTTGGCGCCGTTAATCGTTCCCTATTCCCACGTTCAACATAAGAGCTCAACTCATCCAGAAAAACGCGCTGCCGATCCGATCATTGGTCTTGAAACAGGCAGTGCCCGGCTCTTTGACACATTCATGAAAGGGAAGGCGTATCCATACAAGGCCCATCAATGGCGTGATGTCACGCTGAAAGGTATGGAAATTCTAAACCGGCACAATGTCTTCCCGTTTTGCACGTTCATCCTCGGTCTGCCTGGCGAAACGGCGGACGACACGAAACAATCTCTCGATTTGCTTTATGAATTACGCGACGCTAAGGGCACGTTTGTGCCAACTTTCTTTGTGCCGCTCGAGGATACCCGCATGCAGAAGAAGGCCGGCGCGAAGTTGATTGAGATGACTGACTTGCAGTGGGAGTTTTTCTTCACCTGCTGGCGATACAATATGGAGTTTTGGAAAGGCGGGAGTCGGGTGAACGCGAAGTTCTCGCTGGGAGTGCCAATCTATTACAAGAAGCTGGGAAAGAAATTGTTTGGCGAAGCGATCAAGTATCCCATCGCCCGTTTTGCCGGCGTGCCGGATCGGTTTACACGGAAACATCTCTACTTGGACTTTACTGGTCACAAGCGAAATCGTAACGGCATGAAACCTTTCGAGGGCGAGATTGTTCCTGGATTCAAAAACGTGCGCGAGAAGGGGCTTAGCCTAATCGACGCCAGCGAGTTACATCATCTTCAGCCGGTGGAAAGTGCATCCGGAGCTGCTTCTACTTCCGGAGACTGATTCACATAACCGGTGCGGTCGAATTACATCTGCCGTTTCACGATTACGCTGGCGAGGCGGTCGGCAATGGCGGGATCGATCTCTTTGAGCATTTGTTGTTGCTCGAGTGCTTTAGCAATATTTTTCAGCATCAGATAGCTAATTGCGCAATTGAAGTAGTAGGAAGGCTCGCGCGGACTCAGGGCAATTGCCTTTTCATGAAATGCAATAGCTTCCTTTCCCCTTCCGGCTTTGGAAAGAGTAACGGCGAGGCCATCGTAGCCAAGCGAGTATTGAGGGTTACTCCTAATCAGAGCTCTAAAGACGAACTCCGAATAGCGGAAGTTTCCCATCCGATCATAGGTAACCGCCTGGTTGTATTTGGCTTTCAGTAGGGTCGGATCCAGAACGAAAGCCTTGTTGAAAGCCTCTATGGCGCGCGGATACTGTTTCAGCTCGCCCAGGGCCTCGCCCAGGTTGTTGTAGGCCTCGGCGTAGTTGGGGTTGAGAACGGCCGCTCGTTGGTAGCCGAGTGTTGCATTCTCAAACTTTCCCTGGACCATGTAGGCGTTCCCGATTTTCAGATTTGCTACCGCGGCGTTTTGCGGGTTGTTTCCCGACAAGGCAATGACGCGATTGAAAATAGCGATGGCCTCATCAAACCGCTTATTGTTCTGGGCAGTTTGGCCGGAGATCAGGAGCTGCTGAACGTCGTTGGATGGGTTTGATGGCCCACCTGATGGCTTTGCCGCAGGGGCCTTTGCCGGAAACTTCGCGGATGTGTTCGGGGCGCTGGTTTTGGTGACTTGCTGCGAAAATGCCGGACCGGTGAAACCGACTAACATCATGCATACCACCAAGAGTTTGGCAGGCCGAAGTCCGTTCAAGTTTGCACGTGGATTAGTCAATAGTTTTGTGTTTGCTTGCATCGAAGTGTCCATGATAAAAGAGTGGCCCTTTCAATAATACGGGTAATCAACAGGAAAAATTGGAAACTTGTGCGGATTCCCATTTTTCTTATCACCACACAGTAGTAAAAGTATTTTGATCCAAGGCGGGTCTAGTCTCGCCGCGGACCCCGGTGATGGGAAATCATCAAGGAGGACTACCACCAATGCGCAAGCTATTTTTGCTGTTCGCCATTTTATTGGTTGCGGCACCGGCAGGCTTTGCCCAGGGCGACTACTCAAACTGGGAGTTTTTCATCGGATACGCTCACGAGCGTGCCAACAACGGCGCCGATCGACTGGATGTACGTGGACGAGCGGTCTCCCCCACTGGTGTAACTTCGCGCGTGGACTTTGTCTCCAAACGCGAGCCGCATCATGGTGTGACGGGTGAAGTTGTTGCGAACGTCACTCGCAACCTCGGCCTGGTAGGAAATTTCGCCGTTACCTTTGCGGATGTTGATCTTCAGGATCGCCTGAGTGGGAAAACCTTCAATGCGAAGATAACCAGATATACAGTTTTGGGTGGACCACGCTATAACTTCCGCAACTCATCGGTGTTTATTCCTTATGCGCACGCTCTCTTCGGAGCAACGCGTTACAGCGCCAACTTCAAAAACAACGATTTCACTTGTCCGGACACTAGCCAAACCGCTTTTGCGATGGCCGTCGGCGGCGGTCTGGATATTAAAGCCAGCAATCGAATAGATATCCGGCCAATCCAGGTTGACTATCTACCCGTGTTCTTTAGCCACGGACGAGAAGATAATTTGCGTTTCTCGGCGGGCATAAAGATCAAGTAGCTGACTTCACTGGTTTCCGGCAGGACCGGCTTCAAACCTTCGCCTAACCGAGTTTGAGGTTCTGGCGTTGGTCAAAGAAATCAAGCCAGGCATCGCCTTTCTTTTTGAGCAGGGTGGGAACATTTTTGACTGTGAAGTCGGAAATCCTCACGCCCTGCTCAATCTGTTTCCACGTCAGGGGCATTGATACTGTCGCGGTTGGTTTAGCCCGAGCAGTAAAAACTGCCGCCAAACTTTTCCCCCGGGCATTCTGCATCCAATCCACGTAGACCTGATCGCTCTGCCGCTTCGCAATCGTTCGTTCAACCGTAGCCATTTTGGGTACTCGCCGCGCAATCTCGCTTGCCAGCAGCCTGGAAAACTCGGCCACCCGTTCATATTCGTTTGTCGGCTTCAAGGGTAGGTATATATGAATCCCCGACGAACCTGAAGTTTTGGGAAACGCTTTCAAGCCGAGTTCGTCACAAACCTCCTTGCAGGTTAAGGCTACCTGTAGCACATTCTCCCAGGGTGCCTTCTTCGGGTCCAGATCGATGGCAATCCAGTCAGGGTGGTCGAGTTTCGCAATCGTCGAATGCCAGGGATGTTGTTCGATCGCGCCCAGATTTACGAAGTGGAGCAGCGAGGCTGTGCTTGTGTAAACAGCATAGTCGAGTTCTCGACCCTCCCGGTTGATGAGCCTGGTAGTCTTAATAAAGGTGGGAGCACTCTCGAGGTCCTGCTGAAAAAACATTGGGGCATTGATGCCGCGGGGCCAGCGTTGCAGGATTGCCGGCCGGTTCTCCAGGAAAGGCATGATGTGAGAGCCGACCTGAAGGTAATAACAAAGCAAGTTAAACTTCGTAATCTTTTCGTCGGCCCAGTAAACTCGATCGAGGCTGGTCAGCGAAACGGTCTGGCCTTCGACATCGAGTAGCAGATCGCCCTTAGGTTGCTTGAGATTGAGAAACTCCTCAACGGAGATCCCGGTGCCTTTCTTTTCGCGCGTCCGTTTCACCGGCGCCGCTTTCTGCGAGGCTGCTTTTGACTTTGCCATAGTCGGGTTCGTTAGGAGGTGCGTCTAATTGCCAGCGCGCCAAATACGGGGGGAACAGTTTGTAAAGTTATCCAAAAAGTATTTGATTTGCAAAACCTGCGTGTCAGGTTCGCTCCAGAACAGCGTGTGTCTGACTCAGCGATGGAATTGGAGGTGTGCAAGTGAAAATGCAAGCGAAGGCAATACTAACGATCATGCTTAGCGCGGCGAGTATAGGTGTGCTGGGAACGTCGCGTTTTGACGATGAATTCGCTGAATCGAGCGTGCCGACAATCGAATATCTGAAGGGTGTCGGACATTCACCAGCGCATCTCTCGGCCTCACAAACGATCTCGACAAACCGCTTTCGACTAGATTCAAGCCAAAGCAAATTCATTGCTCACGCATTGCGCGGTGGCCTGCTTTGGTTCAAGGGGCACGAGCACCTGGTAGCTGCTCGCGAGTTCTATGGCGAAGCGGCGATCACAACGGACCAGATCGCTTCGGCATCGCTACAGTTAACTGTAAGAACAGAATCAATGGTGGAGACCAGCGATGCGTTCACCGAACCGCAAAAACAGATCATCAATCGAGAACTTCGCGAGATCGTGCTTGAGCCTGAGAAGTATCCCGAGATTGTTTTCAAGAGCACTGAGGTGAAGGGGAAGTCGCTCGGGAATGGCCAATACAATCTGAAGATTGGCGGAAATCTGACGCTTCACGGAGTAACTCGCCACATTCAGATTCCCGCGAAGGTCACTGTTACCGGAAACGACTTGCGCGCGGTTGGTGAGTTTAGCATCGACCGCAGCGACTTCAACGTAAAAGCCACCTCAGCCCTCCACGGCTTGATTCGGGTGCGTAAGAAGGTGAAGTTTACGTTTGATATTGTCGGACACCGGGTCTGAGGTAATTCTTCTGCGGCGAACGGTGGCGACTACATCACCCAAACCGACACAAAATTCCAAAATGAAATTTTGCGTCAGTTCGCGGACGGTCCTTAACAAAGCGAGCCGGGGGGAGCTCTAAGTGTGGGCCACTTTTGGCTGAGCCGTGCTTGAATTTGCGGGAGTCGGATCCGAAGGTGCGTAATAGAGAATGCGATTACAGTTATCGCAGGTCACGATTTCCTCGCCTCTCCGCACCTGGGCCATTGCTTGCGGTCGGAGTGCCATGAAGCAGGCCATGCAAGCGCCGTTGCGCGCTTCGGCCACTGCTACCCCATCGCGTATGCGCGACACGGTCCGGACATATTGCGCGCCCATTGATTTGGGCAAGGCCAAAACCAATCGCTCGCGTTCGGCCCGACTGGCTGCCAACTTGTCTGCCTGTGCCTTGGTTTCGTCGTCAAAGGTCTTCAATCTGGCATCTCGATCCGAATTCAGAGTGGCAATCTCTTCCCCGCGTTCGTTGAGGGATGTCTCCGCTTTCTCGTGAGCTTCCATCTGTTCAATGGTCTGTGTTTCCAATGCCGAGATTTGTTTTCGGGCGGCGTCCGCTTCGCGAATGGCCGCGGTGTACTCGTCCTGCTTCTTTGACGACATCAAGTTACGCTCGGCGCGCTCAACTCGGACGCGTTGTTCGCCAATTTCTATCTCAAGGCGGGCCCGCGTGTGTCTGGCTTCATCACGCGAGTTTTCCAGCGCCCTAATTTCAAAGGCGCGCTGATCGAATTCCTTTTCGATCTCAGCGCGCCTTTGAGGAGTTGCCTCTAATTCGGCTTGGAGTTTTCTTATGCTTGTATCCAGTTTTTGTAAAGCGACTAATTGCTGTAATTCCGCTTTCACTCTTTATGCTCTCCTTGAAAGATCGGGGGTGGTTTTGGTAAAAATCAGGACATTCATCAACCGGGATTATCAGGCATCCCCATCCTCGACGCAAGTCATCAGGGCTTTGTATTCCCAATCCCCCAGCTAACCCATTGTTTGAAGAGCCGTCGGGGTCCTTCCGCTACCTGAGATCGCCATATAAGTGCTGGATTAGGGCTGCCACGGTGATTGCAGCAGTCTCGGCTCTCAAGGTGCGGCCTCCCAGGGTGACAATCATCCATCCCGCATCAACCGCTTCGGTAAGTTCTTCATCCGCCCAACCGCCCTCGGAGCCGACCAGCGCGGTTATTTGGGAAACTTTGGCAGGAATACTCGTACCGGCATCCGCCAGTGATTGTCCTGAGCGTTCTGAAAACATTACGTAGGAACTGGAACCGGCGGGGACTTCGGATGAAATCGCGGTTTCAAGCAAAGACCCCAAAACGACGGGGCTACCAACCTCCGGCACGACGGCTCGTCCGGATTGCTTGGCTGCCTCAAGCGCGATCCGCTGCCAGCGAGCGACGCGCTTTCCCGCATCGGATTCGTCTCGTAAGCGAATGTCGGCGTACTTTGTGACTACCGGCACGACGCGAGTTACTCCCAACTCCGTTGCCTTCTGAACTACCAGGTCAAACTTCTCGCCTTTCAAGAGGGCAACTGCCAGGGTTAACTGCAGCGAAGATTCCGGGCAGGCGGCTGCTACCTGACTGATAATCCTCAGCTGAGCACTATCACGACGACTGTCCTCGACCCTACATTGAAACTCTCTGCCGGCGCCGTCGAATACATAAACTTCGTCGCCGGGTTTCATCCGCAAAACGTCGCGCAAGTGACGCGCTTCGTCCGAGGCGAGGTCCACGCTGTTAAGCTCGGAACTAAAGGCGCTCGGCGGCGCGTAGAATCTGCGGCGAGTCATGTCGTTTCGCAACTCATTTCAAATTATGACAGACACCATTCAAGGCCGCCGGGCAGGTCGATCGACGCGAATTCGAGATGAATGACTCGCCGATGCGATGCAGTTCTTGATAGGGATGATGAATGCAGCAACAGGGGCCGCATTGCCAACACGTCGCCCTGCTCAACTGAACAGACAAAGGGTCGCGCTTCACGCTTGAGGTTCTCGATATCGTCCTGATCGAGTCGGCCGTTTCTGTGCGAGCTTGGAATCATTTTTAAAGCGCCGCTGAGTTCGTTTGCGGCGTCCAGGTGAATTCTCAGGGCCAGAATATTTTCCAACACAAACGTCGGTGGCTGGACGTGAGTGACGCCTGCTTTCTTTGACCAGCAGGTGAAACCGGCAAGCTCTTTTCTCTGCTGAACTGCAATACTGAGATCCTGGTGCCAAACCACTTTCCAGTTCGCCTCAGGTGTCTTGTCGAAGAAGATTCCTCGCACAACCCGAGCTTTTGCCCCGGCGATTGGGTCAACCACAGATCTGATGGCTGACGAGTTAGCTAAGTCGGCAATGCAAGGAGCGATGGTCAGGAGGTTTCTGATTCCAAAGTAAGTCTGGCCTCGCTGCTTGGTGGATTGACTGCGAGGAATCCGCTCTAACTGGTCGATTAACTTAACCGCGGTTGCTTCGTCCAGAATGCCAGGAACAACGGCAAAGCCGCTAACCTGGATCTCCTCCAGGTACGTTTCTGTCTGTTTAAGCTTTGAACTCATACCACCAACGTGACCCACTCGCCATCCTGCATCATTACCAGACTTCCTGAGTTGCCTAAGTCTTGTAGTTGCTCCACGATTGAATCGACTTGTGAATCGAGAATTCCCGCCAGCACCAGCCGTCCGCATGAGGCTCCGACAAGGGCTGGCAGCAACGTGCTGATTACGTCCGCCGTTAGATTGGCGCAAACAAAATCCGCGGAAGCGGTGGCCGGCTCGAGTCCCGATTCATCCACTGAACCAACCCGAAAACTGATTCGCTCAGCAACGCCATTCAAACGCGCATTCTCTTTGGCAATCTCCAGGGCCTCGGAATCCGTATCGCACGCAGCCACCCGCGCTTGCGGAAACAATTTCGCGACGGCGATCGCCAGAATCCCTGTTCCGGTCCCGACATCCAGAAAGCTGCTGCCCTTAAAGAAACGCATGATTGCTTTCAAGCAGAGGCGCGTGGTTTCGTGGGTCCCGGTTCCGAATGCCATCCCCGGCTCTATCCGAATCACCACTCGATCCTTAGCTGCGTTTACTTCACTCCATGGTGGTGCGATCACCAGCCGGCCGATCTCGACGGGTTGCCAACTTTTCTTCCATTCGCCCAGCCAGTCCTGATTCGGTACCTCCCGGACGTTCATCTCACTTACTGATGACGAGGGCAGTTCGTAAATTCGCAGCGCCTCAGAAAGCTCCGTACGCACGCGTTCACGTTCAGGCGTCGCATCGAAATAGCCAGTCACCTGCAGCAGTTCGGTGTCTGCACCTGGCGCATCGTTGGTTTCAGTTCCCAGCGCTCCCGCTTCCATCAACGCATACTCCACCGCCTCGCGCGCGTCGGCGGCCACGATTAGATCCAAGCCGAACCAGTGGTCTGGCCTTTGATGTTCTTTCGTAGAGTTCAATGTGTGGTGAGTATATAGGACTTATGATACCAATAGGACTAATAACCCGATGGGGACGAGTTTAGGTGCAGTGTGGGCCTGAGGTAGTTTAAGATACGCCTCCTAAATGACACCTTCAATTCCCATAAACGCCGCCACGGGCGGGCCGCGCGATTACCAGATCTGGAAGGTCATCACAGCCTCTGCGGTGGGCACGATGATCGAGTGGTACGACTTCTACATTTTTGGCAGTCTCGCGACAGTCATCTCGCCTCTCTTTTATCCTCAGGGAAACGACACACTCGCGTTGATAGCTTATCTCTCAACGTTCGCGGTGGGGTTTGTGGTTCGTCCTTTTGGCGCGCTCTTCTTTGGACGGATTGGCGATCTTGTGGGACGCAAATACGCCTTTCTCGTGACACTTCTGATTATGGGCGGTGCGACGGCGCTCATAGGTTTCCTGCCCACCTACGCCACGATTGGTTTGGCGGCCCCAATCATCCTGCTGGTGATTCGCATTTTGCAGGGGCTGGCATTAGGCGGCGAATATGGCGGTGCGGCTGTTTATGTTGCTGAACACGTGCCCGATGCTAAAAGGGGGTTCTACACCAGCTTCATCCAGATCACAGCAACGCTTGGCTTATTCGTTTCGTTGGCCGTCATCCTTGCCATCCAAAACTTAATGAGTAAAGAAGCGTTTGATTCCTGGGGCTGGCGCTTACCGTTTATCATTTCGATCTTCCTCGTGGGTATTTCACTTTATATCCGACTGCGCATGAAGGAGTCGCCGATTTTCCAACACATCAAGAGCGCGGGAATGACTTCGGCGAAGCCTCTAAAGGAAGCGTTTACAAAG
>JANNJZ010000520.1:0-6982 GCA_031396065.1 Pyrinomonadaceae bacterium
GACACCTTTCGGATTGCCGGTAGTCCCGGACGTATAGATGAGCTGCGCCGTATCTTCGGGTGCAGCAGAGACAAGCTCGGCAATCGGTTGAATCTCTTCGAGCAGATACTGAAGATCTTCCAGCAGCAGCGCAGCCGCTTCGGTTATCCGTTCGGGTTTGAACCGGCTCTGCAGGACGCAGTCGGCGCCCGTAAGGCTGCGGATGGATTCCGCCCGCGCCAGATCGGACATGAAGTCCACCGGCACGGCGACCGCACCACGAATGATTATGCCCCAATAGGCCACCGCCCACCAGGAAGAGTTGGGGCCCCAGAGCAGCACCCTGTCCCCCGGTTCCACGCCGCGTTGCGCCAGTAGGTTTGCCATCTTCAACGCAAGAGTATGAAGTTCTCCGTAGGAAACAACAAGCCGTCGTACACCGGTACGGTTCACAAAGGCGGTTTTGTCACCCAGCGCTGCGAATGTATTAAAAAGGTCGATCAATGTCAGCATAGAAACTCCTGATATTAATCAGGCCTCCGAGGTTTGAGAAACCTCGGAGGCCTTGCCTGAAATGACCGCCACCCTGATTGCAAAGTAGAATAATGGACAAATCCGACTAATTATTGCGTCCCCGGCCCCGGTCCTCATCTTTGTTCTGCCCTTGCCCGTGGCCCCGATCAGGCTCTTGCGACTCCCCTCTACCCGGCGATCTTTGCTCTTGTCCATGCGTCCTTGGCGCCTGCTGCTCGCGCTGTCCAGCTCCCGGGCGCTGCCTATGCTCCTCTGCTGCCGGACCGCGCTGCTGAGGAGGAGGTGCCTGGTGTTGCGGCTGCGAGCGTTGGCCAGCCGGAACGCCCTGCTGGAGCGGCATTGAGCGCGGTGCTTCCTGCTGTCCCGGTCTTCTCATCTGTGGCGCTTCCTGCCTTTGCCGCTGAGCAGGAGCGGGAGCTCTATGCTCTACCTGCTGTTTTAAGTGCTGGCGGACAGCCCTGTCCCGCGGTTGGTAACCGTATTTCTGGCTACGCAGATTATGCTGCTGCTCCAGCCGCGGATACCTGTCTCCTGAATATTGCCGCTGATAGACAGGTCGCGGCGCACGCGCCGGAACAGAGCTGCGCTGCCACCGATCCCATCCGTGGCGACGCTGTTCCCATTCGTGACCCCAATGCTGTCCCCAGCGGGGCGGTGCATTTGACTGCCAGCCGCGAAAGTAGACCGGCGGCTGCCGGTAGTAACGCACGGGAATACGCAGGACGAACAGCGGCACAGCCTCCGGTTCCACAACTCCCCATGGGCCGTTGTACCAGCTGCTCGCGTACCAGTAATCGTCCTGGTAGACCCAGTACATGCCGTCGTAAAAGAAATAATTAGCATCCACCTGGGGAGCATAGTAAACCGGGTAGCCCGGCACCGGAGTGAGTTCCGGGTACAATGGCAGGTTGATGCCGATACTCACGTTGGGTAAGCCGATACCGATGCTTACCTGGGCTCCGGCAAAAGTCACCGAGCTAAGCAGCAGCGACAACACAATCAGTCCGTAGCGTATTTTTTTCATCTTAGCCTCCAAAGTTGTAATTAAAGCTTTTTAGGCGAGTACTTTATATAACTTTTGTTTTTTCCGCCTTGCTGATTTTGCAGGTTGGGTCAGGCGGGTGTATGCCGTAACCCAACCTGCGAAGACTTGCCTCCTAGTGGTCATTGTGCTAGTCATGGCCTTTCTTGCGACCACGGTCTTCGTGATGTTTCTTCTCTTTTTTATAGTGTTTGCCGCGATGTTTCTTTTCCATATAAACGCGGCGATCTCTTTCCACATAATACGGCCGGCCTCCGTCGCTAAGGACAATGACGTTCGGCGGCGCCGGCTGATAGTCACTGATGCGGAGATTCAGATTGGGAACAGCTATTTCCGCGGAAAATGCGGCACCGGCCTCATTTGTGCCGAAGGTCATGGCGACCGCTGTCAGTATTAATAAGGGAAGAATCATTTTTTTTCGCATTACAGCTCCTTTTCAATCAGTATTTTTTTATCTGCCGTCTGACTACCTGTCACTGACAGAGTTACATAACTTTCTCGTCAAGTAAGAGCTGAATCGATTAATTGAAAAAATACCGGAGGCCGACAGTTGTGGATAAGCTCGACGGATCGAAATCGCCTCTGTGGGCACCAGAGTTGTCGGTTATGTCGGTCTCGGGAGCGGCGACCACTTTAACCTCCGCGGTCAGGGCCAGATTTTGTTGCAGGAAGTAATCGACGCCGCCGCTTACATGAACCCCAGCAGTCGTGTCGACGTCGCGGCTTGAGCCATTATCTGGATCATAATCCGTGGCAAGGATGTCAATTCCGACCCCAAGGTAGGGGACCAATTTTGGGTCGTTAATTCCGAAACGGTACTGCCCGCCGAGTGAAACGTTGGTAACGCCGAAATCGCCGTTATTTGAGTCGAATTCGCTCCGGGTTACCTCAAGCTCTGCAGCGAGGTGGTTGTCAATTCCGTAGATCAGACCGACGCCGACGACAGCGCCGGTATCAGTTCTGTTGTTAAAATTATCCACGTTGTTGTCGGCCGGGGCTAAGAACCCTAATTTGCCGGTGACGCCGAGTTTCCCCCTGATGTTGTCGGCCATGGCCGTAGCTGCGGTCATTGAAATCGTTGTTGCCAGGCATGCTAACACGATGAGTTTTTTCATTGTTGATTCCTCCCAATTTGGTTTGATTTGTTCAGACTATATAACAAATCAGTTGGATCTTCCCGTTTTTTTTAATTACGGGAAGATCCAACATCTCCTGTTTTCAAGCCTGATACCCTATTTTTAATTAGGTTTCGTAACTGTGCTGGCATCCAGTATAACCGCAGTCTGTGCCAAGGCTCCGCCGTTCATTGACGCGCCGGTTCCCAGAGTGATCGATGTTTGAGACAATATTATGCTTGCACACACTTATGCTTTACGGAACGGTAACTGTCGTCGCATTAAGATTGACCGCAGACTGCGCCAGCAACCTGCCGTTGATAGAGGCGAGATTCCCAAACGTGATCGATGTCTGCCCCAGAATAATTCCCTCAAAGTGCGTGTTCGCTCCAATGGTCACGGCATCGGCAACCTGCCAGAAGATGTTCTGGGGAAGTGCGCCACCGCTCAGAATAACGTTCTTGGCAGCGGCCATGGAGAGAGTTCCCGCTATCTTGAAGATCCAGACATCAGTTGCGTTGCCAACGAGAGTGAGATTCGTTGGTATGTTAACAGCGCTCCCCCATTGGTAGACGCCAGGGGCGAGGAATTGATTGATAAGATTTCCGTCAAGCAAGTTGGTAGTAGCAGCAGATGAAGCTGTCCGTCCGGCTGCGTTGGTGTACGCGGTTCCCATGTTGAGTACGGCTGTTGTCAGGTCAGGTTTAGTCTTCCCGCCCACATTGTCGGCTGCGTATAATTTTCCGGGCGCGACCACTTGAGCGGATGTAGCATATGTCGCCGTGGGATCATTTATTGGCGACCATCCAGTTAAGAAAGTTTGGGCGGCTGGACTCAAGCCGACATTCCCGGTTACTTTGGAGATTGGAACGGTTGCGACACCAGTTTTTGCCAGAATCGCATAATTAGCGGCCGTTCCAAGGGGTACCGCGGCCGCTTCCACACTGACTGCCCCCGTTGTTGCTGCGCCTGTGCCTGCAGCACTTCCTGCCGAGCTTGGGCTTTCTCCACCATCTCCACCGCATCCTGTCATAGAAACGGCCAGGAATAATCCCAAAACCCACATTTTGTTATTAAATCTCTTTCCCATATTGTTATCTCCTCTTTTGACGTAGGTGCAAACCTGTCGGCTTGTCAATGGAAGAAGGTTACATCTATCGTGCCAAAGGGGCTCTGCAGATTCCAAGGGGATAAGGCACTGTTTGTGCTGGCTAAAATTGAAAGTCCCTTGTGAAGTGAAGTGAAAACCGTAGAGGGCGGCCGTCGTATATAACATAGCCGTCACATGTGGCGGCTAGTGAGGGGAGTAATACTGGCAGCTGAATAAAAGGCAGGAAGTGCAGACCTCCGAGGTTTTCAAAACCTCGGAGGTCTTTTTAGAAATAAGTGCCCGGTTTTACTGCTCTTCGATGATCTCAATAACTACTCTCATGTTGGCGAGAGCTGCGGGTGAAAGTATGTCCGCAGGATCAGCTTCATGCTTGGCGGGGCTCTGCTTACCGTAGCCGATTGTGGAGAGCCTGTTGGCATCAATACCGCCCTCTTTGACGAGGTATGCCTTGACTGCTTCTGCTCTTCTTTCGCTCAGTGACTGGTTGTACTCTTCAGTGCCGGCAGCGGAGGCATGCCCTGAAATACGGAGTTTCATGTCAGGGCTGGCTTTCAGAGTCAGAAGATTATGATTCAAGATTGTCTTACCGTTTTCATTGATCGCTACACTATCGAAATCAAAATGCGAATTCTCGAGCGTGTCCAGTACCCCCACAACCTTAGGCTCCGAATATGCTGTAAATTTCCAGTTATAATCACTTGCCAACGCATTGCCGGCCAGATCCTTGGCTCCGGTCGAAACAGTGGCAGTATAAGACAGGCCTTTTTCGAATTTATTTGCCGGGGCAAAGGTAGCTGTTGAGGCAGCGGCTGTCACCTTGCCCTCAACAGGCGTTGTTCCTTGCGTTAAGGTATATGTTGCTGCGTTGAGCGTTGCCGGATCCATATTCTCACTGAAGGCAACGTTGACTTTCTGGTTGACTGACGCTGTCTTGTCGCCATTTGCAGGCGCCGTGAAAGTCACTGTCGGTGCGGTAGCATCTGCTCCCTGACCGGCGGTGAATCCCCACACATAGCTACTTGCCAAAGCATTGCCAGACAGGTCCTTGGCGCCGGTGGTAACAGTGGCGGTATAGGTCTTGCCATTATCGAAATTGCTTGCCGGGGTAAAGATTGAATTTGAACCGGTTGTTGACACCTTGCCGGAAATTGGCGTTTCTCCTTGCTTCAAAGTAAATGTTTCGCCGTTGAGCGACGCCGGATCCATATCTTCACTGAAAGCAACGTTGGCTTTCTGGTTGGCATAGACAGTCCTGGCGCCATTAACAGGGGCCGTGAAAACCACTGTCGGTGCGGTAGTATCGGCATCTTTAACTGCTACAACAGCTGCTGGAGTGGCTGCGACCGCTTTCTGCTTCCCGCCGAACTGGAAGGTCAGGCCGACCGAGTATTCGAGATTGTTGTCACCAAGATCGTGAACCAGCAGCACGTGTCGCACGTCACCCCGCAGAGCTACATTGTCAGCAACGAAGTACTTGAGCCCGACGCCGTAATTGCGCGCAGCACGTCGAGCCCGGTCAGCACTGACAGCGACGGTCGCGGGGGCAGCGGGCCCGACGCGCTGAAGTCGCGGCCGGTCCAGACCCCGGCGCGCGCGGCCTGTGGCAGGCTCGTCACGGCCGCCGCGTCGACCGTCGCGACCCGGGCACGCAGGGGCGTGACGTCACCCTTGCCGTCGGGATGGACGCGATTCGAGAGAAAGATGACGAACATCTCGGTGATGGGATCGATCCAGATTGACGTCCCGGTGAAGCCGGTGTGGCCGAACGATCCAATCGGCAGCAGCTCGCCACGGTTCGACGAGAACGTCGAATCGATGTCCCAGCCGAGACCGCGCGTATTCGTCTCGAGATCGGGCGAGGCGGCGCTCGTCATCTTCTCGACCGCGAGCGGCGACAGGATCCGCGTGCCCTGGAACGCGCCGCCGCCGAGCAGCATGCGGCAGAACGTCGCGAGATCGGCGGCCGTGCTGAAGAGCCCCGCATGGCCCGCCACGCCGCCCATCCGGCGCGCCGTCGGATCGTGCACGACTCCGCGCAGCATTGTCAGATCCGTGGTCATCTCCGGCCCCCGACAAGGCCAGCCAAACCGCGTGCAGCTTTCCGTCGGCGCGATCCGCGACACGGTGGACGCCGGCGGATTGAACATCGTGTCTTTCATCCCGAGCGGCTCGAAGACGTGCGCGCGCGCGAAGCGATCGAACGGCTGGCCGCCGACGCGCTGCACGATGTCCGCGAGGAGGAAGAAGTTGATGTCGCTGTACACGAAGCGCTCGCCCGGACGCGACGTGGGAACCTCGTCGACCGCGAGCGCAATCGCCGTTTCGTATCCGGCCCACAGGTCTGCCAGATCGACGTCGGGCCGCAACCCCGACACGTGTGTCAGCAGGTGGCGAACCGTGATGTCGCCCTTGCCGTAGCGCTCGAAGCCAGGCACGTAGGACGACACCCGATCGCTCAGCCGGATCCGACCCTGCTCGACGAGCATCATCACGCTGGTCGTGGTGGCCACGACTTTGGTCAGCGATGCCAGGTCGAACATCGTGTCGAGCGTCATCGGCTCCTCCGCCGGGACGAGCGCGCGATTCCCGATCGCCTTCTGATAGAGAATCCGGTCGCCGCGGCCGACGAGCACGACGGCCCCAGGCAGCTTCTTCTCCGCGATCGCCTCGCGCACGAGCGGCTCGATCGCGTCCAGACGCCGGACGTCGATGGTGACCTGCGGCTCGACCGGCGGGGTTGACCCCGACGACACGGGCGACGCGACGGTCAGGCGCGGGGCCTGCCCCGTGGGCGCTCCTCCGAACACGGGGGCCGACGCGCAGAGCAGAAGGGCGGCCGCGAGGATGGCGGGCATGGGGGCCGTAGGATTATACCTACCGCAACGTGGTTGCCGCCTGCATGCGGCCCTCGGTCGCCTGCTGGAAGAAGTTCTCCCACGCCCGTCGAATCCGGTCGATCTTGGCGATCTGCGCGGGGTCGGCCGAACGTCCCTGTCCGACCACGAGCAGAAACGCCTGGCGATGGACGCGCGCGGAGTCGGCGGCCGAGGGGTTGCGGGGACCATTCGCCGCGATGACGTCCTCGATGAGGACGTCCCGGCGCGTGCCGTTGAACGTGACACCGACGCGAGGCGCGGAGTCGGCCTCGCGCCCGCCCGCGACGTTCACGGGATTGTCCACGTAGAAGAAAGACGGGACCTG